>CAYVAP010000221.1:0-7435 GCA_964449365.1 uncultured Bacteroidia bacterium | reverse complement strand
ACAAGGCCATTCAATCAATCAACCACTCTACCATTCAACCACTTTGAAGTATAATATGCCGCAGGGCTCCCGATAGCTCGCGCACGATGCCTTTTTGCTCAGGGTCGTAGATCCAGTTGGTATCAAATTGCTCGATCACCTCCGCGTTGGGGTCTTCGTGCAGGGTAAGGCTGTGAAAGTGGGTACCGTTGTTTTGCTGGTGAAATTTGATGCGCTGCAGCACATCGTCCTCGATGCGATACATGATAAAGTCGCTCACGACCAGCACATCCGCGTCTCGGTAGCTATCCGTTTGCAACTGCCGCAGCACTTCGTAGAGGGCCAGCGAGATGTCGGTCCCCCCGTGAAAGCTCATGCGCAAAAAGGCCGCGATATCGTCGAGCGAGTTGCCCACGTCGAAGAGATCGATGGTCTTGATCCCCGTGGAAAAGTTGATGAGGTAGGCCCGGCGATTTTCGCGGGCGGCCAGCTTGAGGATAGCAAAGCAGAGGACCTTGGCGATGTTTTCGGCCCGGCCCGACATGGAGTCGGAGGTATCCACGCACACGATGAAGGGGCCTTTTTCCTTTTGCTTGACCCGCTGCGTAACCCGGGTGTACTGATCTTCGCTCACCACCAGATGCTTGTCTTGATAGCGGAAGGTCTGCAACCCCTTGTCGGCATACTTTTTCAAAAACAGCGTCTCGGTGTGGTCGTCGCCCAGCAGGGCGGTTTCGGCCGGCAGCAAGGCGTTGAGGTCGTCGCTCTCATAGACCCCCGTGATCTCAGCCTTGTTGAAGTCATCCTCCTCCCACTGCTTGCGCACGATGATCTCTTCATAGGTTTCTTCCTCCGAAATGATCTCTGCCTCACGCATACGCCCTAGCAGGTCGGCCAGCTCGCGGATAGAGTCCTCGTTTTCCAGCAGATCGTGGTATTTTTGCAAGATGTCGAAGTTGCTGTCCTCCCACAGCTCACGCGACATATCCCAGTAGCGCCCTACGTACTCGGCAAAAGGCGACAGCAAGCCCGAAAGCTTTTGATACTCGTCTACCTTTTGCTCGATCAGGTCTTTGAACTGCTCCTGCTCTTCCTCCAGCTTTTGCAGTTGAAAGGCCAGCAGCTTGGCCTGGTAGAGCGCATCCCACTGCGCGATCATGTCGGTAAAGATGCGGTCCAACGCCTTTTGGGCAGCGGTATCCATCTCTTCGAAGCTCTGCTGCCCGATGATGGCTTCGAATTGATGGGCGTAAAAGCCGCCGTCGATCTGCTCGCGATCGTACTGGTTTTCGAGGTAATTGGTGAGGTGATACCAGCGGTTGACCACGTCGCGCAGGGGCATGACCTCTGCCGCCGCCAGGCGGCGACGCTCATCGTCGTAGGGATTTTTTTCTTGGATGCGCTCGTGTGCCTTGCGCAGCCAAAAGAGGGTATCCGAAGCGATCTGCTGCGAGAGCTGCGGCTTGTCGCGCACCAGCCCGATCAGGTCCGATCCTGCGAAGACCCGATCCAGCGCCTTTTTGAAGTAGCGGTAATAGGTGTCGTCGATCTCATCGTCTGGCGCCGGAGCCTGCGGGTCGATCTTGGTGTGGAGGTACTGCGCCAGATACCGACGGGTGCTATAATCTAGCAGGGTACCAAATTCCGCAAAGCGATCAAACTCTTCCTGAAGCTGCTGCTGGACGTCGGACATGAGAAAATTAGGAATTGAGGATAGGAAATTCGCAATGACAACCTTTAGAGCTGAAGAAAGGTTCCCCGCTCGCTTGCCTTCGGAAGTGCTGGCACGTATTTTCCGTTCTTGCTTCGCTAGGGCAAATCAGCATCGCCTAATTAATTTCGAATCACGAATTTCGAATCCATGAATCTAGAAACCCACAACCACATCGCCCACCTGCGCTTTGATCGTCCGGCGCAGGCCAATGCCCTCGACCAAAGCGTCTGGACCGAGCTACCCTCCCTGATGCAGCAGTTGAGCGACGACCCTGAAGTGCGGGTGGTCATGATCAGTGGCGCAGGCCAGCACTTTTGCGCAGGCATCGACATGCAGATGCTCATGACTCTGAATCCCGCTCACATCGAGGACGAAGGGCGCAAGCGCGAGCATCTGTTTCACAGCATCAGCGGCTTGCAAGCGGCCCTGACCGCTATCGAGCGATGCCGCAAGCCCGTGATCGCCGCCATCCAGGGGGCTTGTATCGGAGCGGGGTTGGAACTGATCGCGGCCTGCGACCTGCGCTACGCCAGCGAAGAGGCCTATTTTCAGCTCAAAGAAATCGACCTGGGCATCGTGGCCGACCTGGGGGGCTTGCAGCGCTTGCCTCACCTCATGTCCGAAGGCGTGGTGCGTGAATTGGCCTACACCGGGCGCAAAATGGAGGCTGCCGAGGCCCTAGCGCGCGGCCTGGTCAACGCTGTTTTTCCCAGCCCGGAAACACTGCAAACCGAAGCCTCCCACTTCGCCCGGCAGATCGCCGAAAAGTCTCCCCTGGTAACGCGTGGTCTCAAGCGCGCCCTCAATTTTGCCCGCGACCACTCCGTAGCCGAGGGCCTGCGCGACGTGGCTACCTGGAACGCCGCCACCCTGCTCTCTACCGACCTGGCCGCCGCCGTACAGGCAAACCTGAGTCGGCAAAAGCCTAGCTTTGAAGATTGATAGGCCCAGGGGGATGGGTACATGGTCGATGGCTGGAGTGGTCAAATGGCTTTGCTTTCACCAGATCCCCTACCTTTGCCAGCTCAACCCCAACCACTCTCTATGCATATCTCCCGGCTGCAATTGATCCAGTTTCGTAACTACGCCGAGTTGTCGCTCGACTTTTCGCCGGGGATCAATGGCATCACCGGCCCCAATGGCTCGGGCAAGACCAACCTCCTCGACGCACTGCACTACCTGGCTTTCACCCGGGGCTTTCGCAGCAGCTCCGATCAGCAGGCGGTGCAAGAGGGGGAGAGCTTTTTTTTCACCTTGGGCATGCTGCAGCGCGCCGACCGTGAGGAGCAGATCCAGTGCAACTTTGTGAAGGGCAAGGGCAAAAAGCTGCTGGTCAACCAGACGCCGCTCACGCGCATGAGCGACCACATCGGCGAAATCCCCCTGGTGGCGGTGCTACCGCAAGACACCGAGCTGATCAATGGCCCCTCTGCCGGGCGGCGGCAGTTTCTCGACATGCTTATTTCGCAGTACGACCGGGCCTACCTCCGGCATCTCATCCAATACAACCGATTGCTGAGCCAGCGCAATGCCTTGCTCAGGCTCATGGGCGAGCAGCGCTACTTCGACCCTGAGCAGGTAGCTCTCTACGATGAGCAACTGATCCCCCATGGGCAGGCCATCCACGCCGGGCGCGAGCAATTTCTGGGGGATTTTTTGCCCGTCTTTGCCCGCTACTTTCGACGCATCGTCTCTGAAAAAGAAGCCCCCAGCCTGCGCTATCGTTCGCAGCTAGACCAAAACACCCCCGAGGCCTGGCTAGCCCTATTCGCCGACAAACTCGAAAAAGACCGCCTCAACCAATACAGCTCGGTGGGCATTCACCGCGACGATCTCGTCTTCCAGATCGACGAGCACTCGGTGCGCCACTTTGGGTCGCAGGGCCAACAAAAGACCTTTGTGATTGCCCTCAAGCTAGCCCAATACGAGCTACTGGCCGAGCTCACCCAGCGGCCACCCCTGCTGCTGCTCGACGACCTCTTCGACAAGCTCGATCGCCATCGCTTGGGGCAGATCGCCGACCTGCTGCTAGAAGAAATTCGCGGCCAGGTGTTCATCACCGACACCGCCCACGAGCGACTGGCCAACCTCTTCCCCTCCGAGGCCCAGCGGCCCGTACAATTTTTTTCCGTCAAGCAAGGGAAAGTCGAACCAGAGGGGTAAATTGAGATGTTGAGATGTTGAGATGTTGAGATGTTGAGATGTTGAGATGGAAGCGATTCTTTCTACTGACCACTGACCACTGACCACTGATCATTGACCATTGATCATTGATCATTGACCCCTGACCCCTGAATCACTGTACCATGCTGAGCCTAGGCGACGCCATCAAAGCATTTTTGGAGAAAAACGGCCTCACGGACGAGGCCGACATCCAGCGAGTCATCGCCGATTGGGATCGGCTGATGGGAGGCCCTATCGCCGCCAACACCGAAAAGGTGTGGTTCAACCAGGGCGTATTTTACGTGCGGATGAAATCACCACTCTGGAAAAATGAGCTACGCATGGCTCGCCTCAAGCTACGTGAGACCCTCAACCGCGAGCTAGGCCGCGAGCTGATTGAAGAGGTACGCATCGTGTGAGATGCGACCCCCCTACTGGACATCATGGTATACGGAGTAAGGTATACGGAATAAGGTATACGGAATAAGGCAGGGCGAAAAGAGCGTCTGAAAGCGTTTGCTGAAAGGGGCACTTCCCATCGTACCATGATGGTTGGTGCCATGTCTAGTAGGATGATGCGCCTAATTTCGAAGGGCCCATTTCTCATTCTGAATTAACTCTTCCTCTCCGCTTCGGCGCGGCGCAGTCGGTCATTGATAGCGCGACCGAGGCCGTGGTCGGGTACTGGCTCGGCCAGGATGTAATCGATCGCTGCTTGATCGAGGCGGCGTAGGGCCGCGAAGAGTTGCCGAGCGGCTTGGTCGATGTCGCCTGCGGGTGATAAGATCTCCAGATGAGCGGGCGTTTGGGGCAAGGGATTTTGCCGAAAGGCCAGTACGCCCAGTCGGGCGGCGGGGTATTGCTGGGCCAGGGCCTGCACCTGCCCCAAGATCAACGGTCGATCGGGGGCATAATGGCTCTTGAGCATGCCAGAAGCCTGCGGTGTATCGCCCGGGTCGATAGGAGCCACTGGCCCCACCACCGCTTCGATGTCTTCCAGGGCCAATCCCCCTTGCCGATACAGGCGCAGGCTGCCGTCAGCTTCCAGCCCCAAGATGGTCGACTCGATGCCCACCTGGGCGGGGCCGCCATTGAGGATATAGCTCACCCGAGCGCCGAGTTGGTCGGCCACGTGCTGGGCATTGGGGGGGCTGATGTAGCCAAAAGGATTGGCGCTTGGGGCTGCCAGCGGAAAGGATAAGGCTCGCAACAGCGATCGTGTGAGCGGATGGCTAGGAATGCGGATGGCCACGCGGGGATGGTTGGCCGTTACCAGATCGGGAATCTTAGCGGTGCGCGGCAAGAGCAGGGTCAGCGGTCCTGGCCAGAAGGCCGCAGCCAATCGATGCGCCAAGGGTGGAAGCGCTCCCAACGCCGGAGCCACTTTGCTCAGGGCATCCGTGTGGACGATCAGGGGGTTGAACTGTGGTCGGTTTTTGGCTGCGAAGATCTTGATCACCGCTTCAGGCGAATAGGCGTTGGCGGCCAGCCCGTACACCGTTTCGGTGGGGATGGCGACCAGTTCTCCTTGGCGCAGCAACTGCGCGGCACGGCTGAGATCGGTACCGATAGGCATTTTTTCTATTTCAAACCTTGAGATGGGGCCATGCCGGGGGGAGCGCGTCTCGATTCCTCGCCACGGACGCCTCCTACACCCTTACTCCTCTTCGGTCTGCGCGAAGATTTCTTGTACACGACCATCCTCATAACCAATGATCGCGCGGCTGGCCATACCCAAAAACAGGCCCGTATCTACTACCCCAATATGGATCTTGAGCTCCCGATGCAGGGCCTTGGGGTGGTGGATGTCTCCGATCTGGCAGTCGAGGATCAGGTTGCCGTTGTCGGTGTAAAAGGGATTCCCCTCGGCGTCGCGGCGCAACTGGGAGTTGAATCCCAAGGCATTGAGGCGCAGGCGGGTGATTTCCATCCCAAAGGGTATGACCTCCACCGGGAGGGGAAATTTGCCCAATACCGGCACTTGCTTGCTCTTATCGGCGATGATGATCAACTCGCGGCTGAGAGAGGCCACTAGCTTTTCGCGGTAGAGGGCCCCACCACCGCCTTTGATCAGGTCGAGATAGGGGTCGATCTCGTCAGCACCATCGACTGTGACGTCGAGAATGCCCACTTGTTCGATCGATAGCAGAGGAATACCGAGCCGCTGGGCCTGCGCTGCGGTGGCGCGAGAGGTAGCCAGTGCTTGCACTTCCAGCCCTTGCTGCACGGCCTCTCCGAGGGCTTCGACGAAGTAGTGCGCGGTAGATCCGGTACCTAGACCGACGGTCATACCAGACTTGATGTAGGGTAGGGCAGCTTTGCCAGCGGCAGCTTTGGCATGACTCATAGGGGAAAAGACGAGCATTGGCGGATCACAAAAGATAATTTAGCTTGTTAATTTAGGGAGAATTTCTGGCTTTCTAGCCAGTGTCGACTACCTCAGGGGTAGGTCAAAGTTCCTAAAGGCTGTTTTTTACCCCCGCAGCCCCCTCAAGGGAACCTTGTAGAGGTACTGAGCAAAGCTCAGGAGGACCATCCATTCCCCCTTGAGAGGGACACAGGGGTGAAAACCCTCCAAAGGGAAAACTGTCCTACACCCAACACCTCTGGTCTCAAGGGTAAAGTTCTGATCAACCAGGCCGAACCCTCGGTAACCCGACAACCTGCGGTGGAATCAAACATTTTTTTCCTGAACTTCCCGCTCACAAGCGTGTAAAGGAAGACGAATCACGAGTCGGCTTTTCTTTCTTTCGGGTTTGTGCCAGAGTTTGTTAATTTCGAACCGAATTTTTGCGTCTCAAAGTGTGTTGAACCACCCATGAATTATTCTCGCATCAACAACCTGACCGGCTGGGGCATGTTTCTCATTGCCTTGGTGGTCTATCTGCTGACCATGGCTCCCACTGCCAGCTACTGGGATTGTGGAGAGTTCATTGCTTGTGCCAATGAGCTAGAAGTGCCTCACCCGCCAGGGGCGCCCTTTTTCCTGCTGCTCGGTCGCATCTTTGCCATGCTGGCCTTTGGCGATGTCAGCAACGTAGCCTTCATGCTCAACCTCATGAGCGTGCTTTCGGCCAGCTTCACGGTGCTGTTTACCTTCTGGATCACCACCCACCTCGGTCGCAAGATGCTGGTGGGCATGGAGGGCTCTCCCAATACCACCCAGACCATCATCATCATGGGGGCAGGGCTGGTAGCTGGTTTGGCCAACACCTTTGCCGACTCCTTCTGGTTCAACGCCGTAGAAGCGGAAGTGTATGCCCTTTCTTCCTTCTTCACCGCCATTGTGGTATGGTTAGGCTTCAAGTGGGAGATGCGGGCCGATGAGCCTGGCAACGAGCGTTGGCTGATCCTGATCGCCTACCTGATGGGCCTCTCCATCGGGGTACACTTGCTCAACCTACTGGCCATCCCGGCCATTGCCTTTATCTACTACTTCCGTAAGTACGATTTCAACTGGAAAGGCTTTATCATTACTGGGGCCATTTCGGTGGCCATCTTGGGCGTCATTCAGACGGGCATCATCCTCAACACCTTCGACCTGGCCTGGGCCGTAGAAAAAGTACTGGTAGGTACCGT
>CAYVAP010000220.1:0-7451 GCA_964449365.1 uncultured Bacteroidia bacterium | reverse complement strand
AAATACCTCAACAACACAAATCGAAGCGCATCTTTCAAATTGAGAACTGCTGCGTCGGCTGGTCAGCGAAACGGAACTCAGCGAAGAGGCTGCCCTGGCCGCCCTCACCACCGATGCCGCCGCTCTGCTCGGCCTGAGCGATCGCCTCGGTAGCATCGAGCCAGGCAAAATCGCCAATCTGGTGGTGTCAGATCAGCCCTATTTCTCCGAAAAAGCCAAGGTACGCATCGTATTCGTCGACGGGCAGCCCTATCAGGTGGAGAAAAAGCAAAAAACCGGCCCGGTGGAGGTCAACGTGCTCGGCACCTGGAGCTACAGCGTCGAGACGCCCCAGGGAAAAAGCGGTGGCAACATCGTGTTTTCGGGCGACAAAAACGCTCCCGAAGGCATCATCACCAACGACCGCAGCGACCGCGATACAGAGTTGGAAGAGTTAGTGATCGATGGCAAAAAGCTGACCGCAGGCTTTACCTTTGCCGCCGGGGGTAGATCCCTCGACATCGACCTCAGCATCGAGATCGATGGCGATACCTTCGAAGGTAGCATCACCTATGGCACCTATGGCACCTTCCCCATTGAAGGCGAACGAATCAAGAAGCCGGATTGATGCAGTTTCGGGGAAGGTGGAAAGTGAGAAGTGGAAAGTAAAAAGTTGAGGCTTTGAACTTATCCTCTGTGATTTCCCCCATACCCATTATTTCCCTTATTCTCCCCCTATTTCCCCTCAAAAACAACGCTCATGCTCATGCTAAGATATATCTCTCTCTCTTTCTCCTGCTGCTCAGTAGTCTGAGCGCGATGGCTCAGCCGGAAACGGGCAGCATCCTCATCCAGCACGGCACCGTGCTGACCATCACCGATGGCGTGAAAGAAGACACGGATGTGCTGATCGTCGATGGCAAGATCGAGCGCATCGGCCAGAACCTCAAAGCCCCTCAAGGCGTGCGAGTGATCGATGCAACGGGCCTGCACGTCATGCCAGGTATCGTAGACGCTCACTCCCATATCGGCATCGATGCGGTCAACGAAGCCACCAACCCGGTAACCGCCGAAGTATGGACCGGCGACGTGGTCGATCCGCTGGATATCTCGCTGTACCGCGCGCTGGCTGGGGGCGTTACCGTTTCTCACGCGATGCACGGCTCGGCCAACGCCATCGGGGGCCAATGCGAAACCATCAAGCATCGCTGGGGCATCACCGATCCTGAAGCGCTGAAGATGGAAGGGGCGCGCCGCACCATCAAGTTTGCCCTAGGCGAAAACCCCATGCGCGTACACGGCGAGGGCAGTGGCAAGGTGCCTGCTACCCGGATGGGCATAGAGATGGTCTTCCGCCGGGCCTTTGCCGAGGCACAAGCCTACCAAGCCGAGTGGGCTACTTACGAAGCAGAAAAAAAGGCGAACCCCCGCGCCGTCGCGCCTCCCTACGACCTGCGCAAAGAGGCCCTGGTCGACATCCTGGAGGGCGAGCTCATGATCCACTGCCACTCCTACCGGGCCGACGAAATCCTGATGCTGATGCGGGTGCTGAAGGACTACGGCGTCGAGTATCTCTGCTTCCAGCACGTCAACGAAGGCTTCAAAGTGGCCCCTGAGTTGGCCGAATTCGGAGCCTACGCCTCCATCTTCTCCGACTGGTGGGCCTACAAATTCGAAGTGTACTACTCTACGGCCTACAACGCGGCCATTCTCACCCAAAACGGCGTGATCACTTCCATCAATTCCGACTCGCCCGAGCTGATTCGCCACCTCTACCACGAAGCCGCCAAAAGCCAGCGCTATGGCGGCCTGAGCGACAACCAAGCCCTGCGCATGATCACCCTCAATCCTGCTATGCAGTTGGGTATCGACGACCGAGTGGGCAGCATCGAAAAAGGCAAAGATGGCGATATCGCCATCTTCAAAGGCCACCCTCTCAGCATCTACGCCATTCCACAAATGACCCTGGTGGATGGCATGCTGCGCTTCGACATCGACGATGACCCCAACGACATGCGCATTGAGGTCGACCCCGAAGAGAAAATCGACGTGGTCCTCTACCAAACTGAAGACAACGACCGCTGCATGCAGGATGTAGCCGAGAGCTTGCGATGAGGGGCAACCCCTGAGTGAGCCAATGTGAGGGGGCATCCTCTCTGTCTTTATGCTCCTGATGGTCCTTATGCTCCGCTCATATAGGTGAAAATTTATCTTCAAGCAGATAATCCATGTGCAACCTCCTCCGAGTAGCCCTGGCCCAGATCGCGCCGGTATGGCTGGACCGGGCGCAAACCTTGGCCAAGGTCAAAGCTTACCTACAACAAGCGGGAGAAGCAGGTTGCGCATTGGTGGTGTTTGGAGAAGCATTGGTGCCCGGCTATCCCATCTGGATCGAGCTAATGGGCGATACGAAATTTGACTCGCCTCGTCAGAAGGCCCTGCATGCTCACTATGCCCAGCACGCAGTACAAATCGAGCGCGGCGATCTCGACGAAGTGTGTGGCCTGGCGCGAGCGCATCAAGTCGCTGTATACCTAGGCTGCGTCGAGCGACCTCAGCAGCGTGGCGGGCATAGCCTGTATTGCTCGCTGGTATATATCGATGCGCAGGGTCAGATTCAGTCGGTGCATCGTAAGCTGCAGCCCACCTACGAAGAGCGCCTCACCTGGTCGCCAGGCGATGGGCATGGGCTACGGGTGCATTCTCTGGGGCCCTTCACCGTGGGGGGGCTCAATTGCTGGGAAAACTGGATGCCGTTGTCTCGCACGGCGCTTTATGCCCAAGGCGAAAACCTCCACGTGGCCGTTTGGCCTGGCTCCGATCACAACACGCGCGACATCACCCGCTTCATCGCCCGCGAAAGTCGCTCTTACGTGATTTCGGTAGGGGCTTTGCTACGCCCCGGTGATTTTCCTCCTGACATTCCGCATCAGGAGCAGATTCTGGCCCAGGCTCCCGCGTTCATCACCAACGGCGGCTCCTGCCTAGCTGGTCCTGACGGGGAGTGGGTCATCGAGCCGCTGATCGAAGAGGAGCGACTGATCGTGGAGACCATCGACCTACATCGGGTGTACCAGGAGCGTCAAAACTTCGATCCGGTGGGGCACTACAGCCGCCCCGACGTAACTCGCTTGAGCGTAAACCGAGCGCGCCAGGGATTGGTGGATTTCGAAGAAAAATAACGTAGAGCCTTTTCGGAAAAAATCCCAACTTACTCGCAACAGTCTGGATCACTAGCCATGCGCTTTTTCATCACCCTACAACAATCTCTTGACGCCATTCGGGCCAATGCCTTCCGGGCAGGGGTGACCATCGTGATCATCGCGCTGGGTATCACAGCGCTAGTGGTGGTACGCACCTCCATCGAGGGCATCAAGGCGGGCATGAGCAGCAGTTTCTCGCAGTTGGGGGCCAATACCTTTCGGGTGCAAAACCGGGCCAGCAACGTGCAGTTTGGCCGCCGCGGGCGGGACGCCATGCAAGACTTTCCCCCTATCACCCTGCGCGAAGCGCAAGCCTTTCAGGAAAGGATGGCCAACGTCGCCCCGGTCAGCATCAGTGGTAGCGGCAGCACAGTCAAGGTGGCCTACCGCCAAGAGAGTACCAACCCCAACATTCGCATTATCGCCAGCGACCAATTTTACCTCACCACCTCGCGCCAAACCCTCGCCGCAGGGCGATCTCTGACGGAAGAAGACGTAGCCCTGGCCCGCAACGTGGTGGTACTCGGGCACGATGTCAAAGCCGATCTGTTTCCCTACGCATCGGCAGTAGGTAAGAAGGTCAACGTCGGCGGCAACATCGCTACCGTGGTGGGCGTCTTCGAGCAAATGGGTACCACGGGGCTTTCCAGCTCTGACCGATCTGTGCTGATGCCTATCACGACCCTGCGGGCCAAACAGCAGGATCTGGGCTCTCTCACCCTGAATGTATTCGTGGCAGAGCCCGCTCAGATGGACTACCTGATGGCCGAGGCTCAAGGCATCTTCCGTGTGGTGCGCGGTCTGTCGGTACGCGAACCAGACAATTTTTCGCTGAGTAAAAGCGATGCATTCGTCAACCAGTTGGTAGACCAATTGGGCGTCATCACCATCAGTGCCCAAGTCATCGCGCTGATCACCTTGCTGGGAGCCTCCATCGCCCTGCTCAACGTGATGCTGGTTTCGGTCACGGAGCGCACCCGTGAGATCGGCGTCCGCAAAGCAATGGGGGCCTCAGGGCGCAGCATCATGCAGCAGTTTTTGTGGGAAGCTATCATGATCTGCCAAGTCGGGGCCGTCCTGGGCATTCTGCTCGGCGTGGTTGGCGGCAACCTTATCAGCAATCTCCTCTTCGACGGGGTTTTCGTTGCTCCCTGGGACTGGATCTTGATCGGCTTGATCGCCTGCTTCCTGGTGGGGGTCTTTTCGGGCTATGCTCCCGCTCGCAAAGCGGCTCGGGTCGATCCCATCGTGGCGCTGCGCAACGTATGACCTGCCCGTTGGCTAGAGGTTGATGATCACCCGACCCTTGGTTTTGCCCGCCAGAATCTGTGGTACGTAGCCATCCACTTCCTCCAGGCTGCAATCAGTCGCCAGGCGCTCCAGATCAGACACCCGCCAGGGGCCAGCCAGTTGGTCCCACACCTGCTGCCGCACAGCCATCCCGATGGTGGCCGAGTCGACGCCGATGAGGTTGACGCCGTTGAGGATAAAGGGAAATACCGCCGTCTCCAGCTTGGGGGAGCCGACCAGCCCACAGGCCGCCACCGATCCTTCACGCGAGCAAGCCTTGAGCAGGGTGGCCAGGGTGTTGCCCCCCACCGTGTCGAGGCCCCCTGCCCATTGGGGCTTGAGCAAGGGGCGTCCCGACTGATCGTCGACGAACGCACGCCCCTCTACTCGGCTGGCTCCCAGCTCCTTGAGATAATCGTGCGCATCGGCCTTGCCCGTGATGGCGATCACTTCGTAGCCAGCCTTGGCCAACATCCCCACCGCCATGCTGCCTACGCCGCCCGAGGCACCGCTGACCACGATGGGGCCCATTGCGGGGTGTTGCCCGAGGCGCTCCATCTTGAAGAGGCCCAGCCCGGCGGTAAAGCCCGCCGTACCGATGATCATGCTCTCGCGCAGGCTCATCCCCTTGGGCAGACGCACCACCCAACGGGCAGGTACCCGGATGTAGTCGGCAAAGCCGCCGTCGGTGTTCATGCCCAGGTCGTGGCTAGTGACAATCACCTCGTCGCCGGGCTTCCAGTCGGGATGCTCACTGGCTGCGACCACCCCTGCGGCGTCGATGCCTGGGGTGTGGGGAAAGTTGCGCGTTACGCCTTTATTCCCCGTGGCGGAAAGCGCATCCTTATAGTTGAGGGCAGAAAAATGCACCTTTACCAATACCTCGCCTTGGGGCAGCTCGTCGAAGGTGAGAGTCTGCAAGGTACGCTGATATTGGCCTTTTTCTACTTCGCTTACGCGGTAGGCCCGAAAGGTGGTAGTACTCATGGGGATAGTCCGTTTGTTGCGAAGGTAGGAAAAATCCTGCCAACTGGGAACTTTGAACTTTTCTCACTATGCCCCTCCTTCACCCAAACAACCCAAAAAACTCCGCGTCGATGCGGCCCAGCACGTAGCCAAAATCCTCGGGCTTTTTTACATAATCGAGGCGGTCTACCTCCAAGACCAGTAGGCGGCTTTCGCCATAGCCTGCGATCCACTCTTCGTACTGCCGATTGAGGGTTTCGAGGTACTTGATGCTTATGGACTGCTCGTAATCCCGGCCGCGGATGGCGATCTGCTCGATCAGGGTGGGGACGCTGGCCCGCAGATAGATCAGCAGATCTGGCGGCTGTACCATCACTTTCATCGACTCGTAGACCGCCCAGTACGTGTTGAAATCTCGCTCGGAGAGGATCTCGTTGTAGCGCAGGTTTTTGGCAAAAATGTGCGCGTCCTCATAAATAGTACGATCCTGCACGATGCTCTGGGTGCGCTGCCGGGCCTCGAGCATCTGCTGAAAGCGGCTGTTGAGAAAGTAGATTTGCAGCGGAAAGGCCCACTGCTTCATATCCTGGTAAAAGTCGGCCAGATAGGGGTTGTCATCGACCGATTCGAGCTGAATCTGCCATTGATAATGGCGGGCCAGCTTTCGGACCAGGGTGGTTTTGCCAGCCCCGATGTTGCCGGCCACCGCGACGTGAAGGGGTGAAGTGAGGTGATGCAAGAGGCAGAGAGTCTACAAGGGAAGCAAAAAAAGACCCTTACCATACGGTCAGGGCCTACCTGAAACAATCGCGGCGCAGCTCAATAGGTGGCATCGATGAGGTACGCATTGCCCCACAGATCATCGTAGCTGCGGGTGATGGTGCGTACCAGCGAATTGCTCTGCTCGATGTTGCGCAGCAATTTGTCTTCGATTGCAGTGATTTCCTGGTTGAGGCCGCGAAAGGTCTCCTGATAGGCCCGAAACTGCTCATAGGCTTTGTCTTCCTTGAGGTTGTCCTGCATCAGGTCGTTTTGCCATTGGTTGAATTCACGCACCGCTTCTTCGAAGCGTTTTTGGGGATCTTCGAAGGACTTTTCCAGTTTGTCGCGCTCCTCGATCAGATTGGTGTAGCGGCTTTTGGCCGTGGCCAATCCGTTGCGCTGGTTCTGATCAGGATCATTCAGGTAGGGAGAGGCGTATTTGAAAAACGCTTCGTAGGTAACCTCCGTCTCCGTAAAAAGCTCCTTGATGGTGGTTACTTTTTCGCTTAGGTCCATCCATTCCGGCTCAAAGCGCTTCACTTCGTTGAGCAGCGACAGGTCGGTGGATTGGCACCCAGAGAGCGACCAGCCCATCAGGGCGACGATAAGAAGATACTGGTATGCGCGCATAGCGTGAGTCAGCGTGGTGATTGCGAGATGATAATGGCCTTGCTACCGTCAGATTGGCCGTTGGCCAAAGGTACATGCTTTTTTTCGTTCAGCCCAAATTTAGGGATAAGGGGACATCGGGAATAGGGGGAATACGGAATACGGAATACGGAATACGGAATACGGAATACGGGGAATATGGGGAATATGGGGGAATAGGGGGGAATAGGGGGAATAGGGGGAATACGGAATACGGGGAATATGGGGGAGATGGGGGAATAGGGGGAATACGGGAAATAGGGGGAAATAAAGAAGGTATGGCGGCTGTGGAGCGGAGCTAAATTTCCAATCCCAATGCCGAATTGCTAATGGTTCACCTCTCGCATCGGCTCGTTGTCCCAGGCGTGGTCATTGGCCCCGAGATCTACCTCTCGCTCTGCCTGCAACAACTGTTCCTGCCAGGCGATTTCCTGGCGAGCGCGCAGGATGTACTGCTTTTCGTCGGCCCGCTCGGAGACCAAGTTGTGCATCGAAGCCTCATCCTGCTGGAGAAAGACATGTCCCGCCCGCTGGGCCGTGTAGGCCCGCACCCCCAGATGCTTGAGGGCATCCACCCCCAGGCGCACCGCTGTATCCAAGGAC
>CAYVAP010000219.1:0-7468 GCA_964449365.1 uncultured Bacteroidia bacterium | reverse complement strand
TAACTGAATGTTTGCGCGAGACCTATGCCCCGCGCGTTACGGAAATGCGCAACCTAGACAAGCCCTTCATCGCCAAGGTACGTGGTAACTGCGTGGGGGTGGGCTTCAACTTTGCTATGGCCTGCGACCTGATCTATGCCTGCGACGGGTCGCGCTTTAGCCAAATTTTCACCAAGATCGGCCTGAGCAGCGATGGCGGAGGGGCTTACTTCATGCTCGAGCGCCTCGGGTATCACAAGGCCTTTGAACTCATGGCTACCCACGCCATGATCAAAGCGCCCGAAGCGCTAGCCTTGGGCCTCATCAACTACTCGCTCAGCGAGAGTGTGCTCGACGATGCCGTCGATGAAATGGCGCACCGCCTGGCCGAAGGGCCCTACCTGGCTATCCAGCATACCAAAGCCAATCTCCGCGCCGCTCAGCAAGGGGGCCTGGCTGCTGCCTTGGAAACTGAAGCTGTCAACCAAGGTAAAAATTTTCAGTCCAAAGACTTTCTCGAAGGCATCATGGCTTTCTTGCAGAAGCGCCCCGCCCGCTTCCAAGGCCATTGATTCCTACTGACTCCCAGTTGCCCTTGGCGACCGGGAGTCTTTATTTACTGAAAACCAGACAGTTACTAATAAGGCGTCTACTGACTCTTTTGGCTTGTGCCAGGCCAATGGGCCTACCCGATCCAAAACTCACTTTATCACTGACAACCAATGATTTACGGGAGGAATACCTGCGGTTATCAACGCATCCCACGGGGACCACCATTCGATCGCTTCCGAAAGGCCCGCAACCTTCACGTTTTCCCCCCTCTCCATCAAGTAAGGCCACGCCCCTCTCTACAAACAGGATTTACGCAGTTCTCAGCGGGATTTTTCACACTAAAATGGGCCTGAGAATAGGCTGTATACTACCCGCTTGACCGTCGGCTAATCCAATTCGCCCACCTTCGCTATGCACATCCCTGTGGACAACTGCTCTAAGCCGCTGATAGTCAAACACCACTTTTCCACCGAATTCTTTTATCAAGGGTGTACAACCCAGGGACAGATGTCGACTCTTCCTGAAGGAGCACCCCGCTTATGCACAATCTGGTGGGCAACTATGCTTTCTCCACACTTGCGGTGGATAGCCCGCTAGTTATGCACCTAGTCATGCACATTGATCACGTTTCTAGTTTTACCAGACCAAACTTATCCACTGAGATGTGTACATGTGGACAAAGATAGCCAACGATTACTCTACACGCTGACTATTACCATAGCGGAAGTTTCAATCCTTCTTCAATCCTTGAATCCCGGCTCGATATAGCTGCTGAATAAGAAGCTTTTTGATATGAAGAAAATGCTTCCACTTATCGGATTAAGTTAACAATTGCTTTACAAACTCCTCCCCACATGAAGCCAATGTAAAGCGTGGATGAAGTCGCTCCTTCGGTGGATAAGAAGAACCGCAAACATATGCTCAAAAAGTTTTCCCACTTTTCCACAGATCTATTACTTATTCTTTCTTTTTAAAGAATTTAAAAAAAACAGTCACAATAGGTCGATCAGACGGCAAGGTCAGTCTGCGGCTATCGCACCACTGTGCGTCGAATCTGCGACAGCCCGATTTCATTGCGGATTGACTCCCGGCAGGCCAGCCCAGAGGAGTTTTCCCCAGAAGAAAGGATGTGGATAGAATCGGCAAGCCCTCTATCCCCTCGAAACAACTAGCTGACCACGAACGTTTACCAACCAGCTACCTTGCAGCAGATCATGTGGAAAACCATGTGGATAAGCTGTGGGTTTCTGTCCAATAGAATCGAAAGCCTTGAGGCTATGCGGACTTTTCGTAGTTTTACATTTCCACTTCTGCCCTTAAGGGCCCACTGTGATGTATCAAGTATTCACCCCTGGTCTTTCAGACCAATGGTGTACCTGTCTATGGTCTGATTTTTTGCCTTATGCAAGCACCCCAAGATCACTCTACCTCTCTGACTCCGGTCTCTCGACTGGGCGAATTTGGGTTGATCGAATACCTCACCCGTCGCTTCACCTCCCGCCGCAAGGAAGTGCGGCGAGGATTGGGCGACGATGCCGCCGTGATCGACGCAGGGGCCAATCGAGTGCAGGTAATTTCCACCGACATGCTGCTGGAAAATGTTCACTTCGATTTGAGCTACGTGCCTATGCGGCACCTCGGCTACAAGGCCGTATCGGTAAACATCAGCGACATCGTGGCCATGAATGCGTTGCCTTACGGCATCACGGTATCGATTGCCATGAGCAGCCGTTTTTCGGTCGAGGCGCTCGACGAACTCTACGCAGGCATTGCCCTGGCCTGCGAGCGCTACGAGGTCGATCTGCTGGGAGGGGACACCACTAGCTCGCAGCAGGGCTTGGTGATATCGGTTACGGCCATGGGCGAAGCTCACCAAGATGACATCGTCTACCGTGATGGGGCCAAAGCCGACGACCTGATATGTCTCAGTGGTGATGTGGGGGCCGCCTACGCAGGACTGCTAGTGCTCGATCGTGAAAAATCTGTCTATCTACAAGCGCCAGGTATGCAGCCTGACCTTTCAGACTATGACTACGTGGTGGGGCGTCAGCTCAAGCCCGAGGCTCGACTCGATGTAATCGGAAAGCTACGTAGCGCAGGGATCAAGCCGACCTCGCTCATCGACGTGAGCGATGGCGTGGCCAGCGAATTGCACCACCTCTGTCATCAGAGTCAGACGGGGGCCTCAGTTTATGCTCATAAGCTGCCTATCGACTTGCAGACAGCTAAGGTGGCCGAAGAGTTTGACATCAGCGCGACGACCTTTGCCATGAACGGGGGGGAAGACTATGAACTGCTGTTCACGTTGCCATTGGAGGCCTTCGACACCGTCAAAGGCTGGGAAGAAATCAGCATCATCGGTAAGATGACAGACGATCAGGGCCTGCTCAGCATCGTACTGGAATCTGGGCAGGTGGCCGACATCGAGGCCCAAGGCTGGCAGCACTTCAAAGTCAAGGACGAAGCACCAAAGCCACCATCCACCGATCAGCCCGAAGATTCTGACGCATGACCTCTATTATCTCCTACAACGTCAATGGCATTCGGGCAGCACAGCGCAAAGGCTTTCTCGACTGGCTACAGCAGGAGTCGCCTGATATTCTCTGCGTACAGGAAACCAAAGCTCAGCCCGATCAACTGGATGAGCACTTACGGAATCCCGAGGGATACCATAGTTACTGGTTTTCTGCTGAGAAAAAAGGCTACAGCGGAGTGGCAGTGTACAGCAAAGCTGAGCCAAGCAAGGTCGAGTACGGGTTTGGCTACGAAGCCCACGACAAGGAGGGGCGAGTAATGCGCTTGGATTACGCCGATTATTCAGTGATGGCCTTGTACCTCCCTTCGGGATCGGCGGGCGATCATCGGCAGGCGGCAAAAGAAGAATTCCTGCGGGATTTCATGCCTTACATCCGTGGCTTGAAAGCCAATGTGCCCAATCTCATCCTCACGGGGGATTTCAACATTTGCCACACAGAGCTGGACATCCACGATCCCGTAGGCAATAAAAATAGCTCGGGTTTCTTGCCGCACGAGCGAGAGTGGTTTACAAATTTTTTGGAGCTGGGCTTCGTCGACGCCTTTCGGCAATATGAGCAAGCCGGTGATCACTATACTTGGTGGAGCTATCGCGCGCGCGCCCGCGAACGCAACAAAGGCTGGCGCATCGACTATCACCTGGTGGCCGACGCGTTGCGGCAGCGCCTGCGGGGATATGAGATTTTGTCTGAAGTATATCATTCAGACCATTGCCCCATCAAGTTGCTGATCGAGTAGCCTGAGCCGTTCTGCGCAGCGTAACTGGTCATGCGAGCAAAGAATATATTTGGGAATCTGCCAAGGGCTTTCGAACTTATCCGTGGTCTATCGATTGCTTCGAATGGCTTGCGAGACGACGATCAAGCTTTGCTCTTCCCGCAGCCCGATGATCCTCAACTGGTGCACAACAACGCCGAGCTATTCTCTTGCGTATTTGTGAACATGCATTGGTTGTTCGATACCCGAGGAGCTTGGTTCGAAGGTGATAAGCCACATGAAAAAATATCGCAATACTGAAAAATTATGAACCAAAATCAACAGGCGCTGGATCATCAGCTCCAGGATTTCCGCAAGAAATATTACCTGGACAAGATCATTCGAGGATCGCTGATCCTTTTGCTGCTAGTCAGCTCGATGTTGTTTGTAGCCCTGGTCAGTGAAGGGCTGTTTGGGTTTTCTGCTGCCACTCGTACCGGTATGGTCTTCGGGTTGACGGCGATCTTCTTGGGGGTACTGGGCTACATGGTGGTATGGCCTGCCTTGCAATGGAGCCGCCTGACCAAAGGCATCAACGAGTACGACATCGCAGGCATGGTGCAAACGCACTTCCCCGATATCAACGATAAACTGGTCAATCTGCTGCAACTACGCGGGGCGACTACCAACTCACTCGCTTACGCAGCCATCGACAGAAAGGCCACCGACATCCTGCCAACTCGCCTGAGTTCGGCCATCAACTTCAACGTCAACCTGCGCTACCTTTGGTATCTGCTCGTTCCGATAGGGCTTTTTCTCATCACCTACCTCGCTGATCCCAACCTGCTGGGGAGCAGTGCCGAGCGCTTACGCAGCTACCAGCAAGAATTTGTCCCGCCTGCGCCGTTCGATATTGAGCTAGCCGGACTACCTGACGAAGTGGTCGCAGGTAAAGAAATCCCGCTCTCGGTTACGGTTTCTGGTAATGAGTTACCCGCAGAGCTGTTTGTCTTTATTCGCAATGACGCTGAGGAAGGCGCTCAGTTCATCGACTACAGCATGGAGCAGTTGAGCCCCACTGAGTTCGCGTATACTCTGAGCGACGTTAAGCAAGATTTTTCCTTGTACATCGGCAATCCGGAGGTACGCAGCGAAACCCACAGGGTGGCTGTGTTTAAGCGCCCCTTTATTAAGAATTTTCAGGTAGCCATTCGCTACCCTAGCTACACTGGTCTAGCTCCCGAACAGCTAGAGGCCAATGTGGGTGATTTTAAAGTACTCAAAGGCTCATCGGTCACCTGGGAGCTCGAGCCCCAAGGGGACGTTTCGGCAGTACGTTTTCTCAAGCAAGGCGAAGAGCCAGTAGCCTTCGAGCCGAGTGAGGATGGTAGCCGCTATCGCATTACCCGCCGCGTGATGAAAGACATGGAGTATACCCTGCTGCTCCAATCGCCTGAAAATATCACCAACGCCGACACGGTGCGCTATCGGATCAACGTCATGCAGGATCGATACCCTTCGCTCTACGTGTACTCGCCCAACCGCGACTTCCTCATCGACCTTGATCCCAACATGCCCCTCGACCTGGAGATTGCTGACGATTATGGCTTTACCCAGATGGCGCTCTTCTATCGCTTCACGAAGTCAGGTGGTACCAACGAAGTCACCGAGAGCTTTGAGCGCTACCCCCTCACCATCTCCCCAAGTACCTTGCTACAACCTCTTGCTTACAATGTCGATCTCACCAGCCTCGGTCTGAGCGAAGGCGATGAGTTGGAATATTATCTCAAAGTCTGGGACAACGACGCCATTTCGGGGCCCAAAGCTTCTACCAGCGCTACTTATCGTGTGGTCTATCCTACCCTCGACGCTAAGTACGATGAAATCACGGAAGAGCAAGACGCCGTCGAAGACGATTTGGAAAAGCTGAAAAAGACCTCTGAGAGTCTCAAAGAGGCATACGAGCGCATGCAGAAAAAGCTTCTGGATCAAAAGCAACTTTCCTTTGACGACAAGCGTGAAGTGGAGCGCATGATGCAAGAGCATCGCAAAATGCTAGAGCAGCTGAAGCAGACCCAAGAGGAGTTTCAGAAGACTAAGGAAAAGCTTCAGGACAATCAGATGATCTCAGAGGAAACCCTCAAGAAGTATGATGAACTCAACAAATTCATGGAGGAGCTCGACGACCCTGAGATCAAAGAGATGCTCAAAGAGCTGGAAGAACGACTCGAAGACATGGACCCCGAGTCGATCAAGGAGAAAATGGACCAGCTCCAGATGAATGACGAGAAGATGCGCGAAAGCTTGGAGCGCACCCTCGAACTACTCAAACAGCTAGAGGTGCAGCAAAAGCTCGACGAGATGCGCAACAAGCTGGACAACCTCGAAGCTAAACAGCGCCTCCTCCAAGAAAAGACGGAAAAAGCAGAGACCGCAGAGGAAATGGACCGCGTAGCTGAACAGCAAAAGGGACTCAACGAGCAAATGAAAGATCTCCAGGAGGATATGCAGGCCCTCGAAGAGATGAAGTCTGATACGCAGACGCCCGACCAAGAGAAGATAGATCAGCTAGAGCAAGAGGCACAAGACGCTCAGCAGGAGATGGAGAATGCTGCCGAGCAGTCGCAGCAGGCCAGCGATCAAAAGCAGGAAGGAGGTCGCAAAAACAATAAGGAGTCTCAGCAATCAAAGCAGGGAGCCTCACAGTCGCAGCAAAAAGCCGCTGATAAGATGCAAGAGATGTCCCAGCAACTGAGCGACATGCAAATGGATATGCAGGCGCAACAGGATCAGCAAAACCTTGAAAGCCTGCGAGAACTTCTAGAAAATCTGCTGAAGCTTTCCTTTGATCAGGAAGACCTGCGCGATGAGGTGAGAGAGCTCAAGTATGGCGATCCTGCTCTCAAAGAAAAAAGCCAGAACCAGAAAAAGTTGCAGGATGATATGACCTTGGTCGAAGATAGCCTCAAGGCATTGGCCAATCGGATGTTCATGATCCAAAACTTCGTCATGGATGAGAGCCGCAAAATCACCGACAACATGTCTCGCTCTCAGGAGTACTTCCGTAACAAGCAGGTGCCCAAGGTTACCTATCACCAGCAGGAAGCCATGACCAGCGTGAACAACCTGGCCAACATGCTCTCAGACATCATGAAGCAGGTCCAGCAGCAAATGAAGAACGCTCAGCCCGGTCAGGGAATGTGCAAGAAGCCAGGGGAGAAACCCGGCAACATGCAAAAAATTTCCAAGCAGCAGCAGCAGCTCAATCAACAGCTCAAGCAGATGATGCAGTCGGGGCAGATGAAAGGAGACAAACTCCGCGAAATGGCGGCCCAACAAGAAGCCATCCGCAAACAGCTAGAAGAAGCTCAGCAGCGTATGAAAGGAAAAGATGGAGAAGTGCTAGGTGATTTGGATAAGATCAAGCAAGACATGAAGGAGAGTGAAGCCGATCTGGTGAACAAGCAACTCTCCGCAGAGATGATGCGCCGTCAGCAGCAGATTCTGCAACGCTTGCTCCAAGCCCAGCAATCTGTCCGTGAGCAAGATCTTGACGATAAGCGCGAATCGAAGACGGGTCGCGAGCTAGATCAAAAATCCCCCGAGGAGCTTTCTCTGGAGGAGTATAAAAACAAAATCCGGCAAGAGCTGCTCAAATCCAACAAGTTGGAATATTCCAACGATTTCATGATCTTGATTTAACAAT
>CAYVAP010000218.1:0-7476 GCA_964449365.1 uncultured Bacteroidia bacterium | reverse complement strand
TCGTGAATGTCATAGACCTTCGATTCGAGCTTTTGGATCCGCTGTTCACGCTCGTTTTTGTCGAGGCGACGCAATTGGGCGCGACGCATTTCCTGCTGACGCCTGGGCTCGGGTTCGCGGGTGGGCTGCTCCTGTGGCACTGGCGTTTTTTCCTGTACCTCGGCAAAGCGAGTGGCGATCACCGTTACGCGGATTTTGTCGCCCATGTCATCGTCGTAGGCAATGCCGTAGATGATGTTGGCCTCGTTGCCGGCGGCGGCCTGTACGTACTCCACGATCTCGGTGGTTTCGTCCATACGCAGCGACTCCTCGCTAGCGGTGATGTTGAGCACGATGCCGCGCGCGCCCTGGATGTCGATGTTGTCGAGCAGCGGCGAGTTGATAGCGGCTTCGACGGCCTGCATGGCGCGGCCCTCACCGTCAGCCACTGCGGTGCCCATCAGAGCCTTGCCGCCGTCCCGCATGATGGTGCATACGTCGGCGAAGTCTACGTTGATGTAGCCCTCGGAAGTGATGATTTCGGCAATACCCCGGGCTGCGTCGCAGAGCACCTGATCGGCGGCCTCGAAGGCCTTCTTCATGGTCACTGAGCTGCCCATGGTCTTCTGCAGGTTGTTGTTGTCGATCACGATCATGGTGTCGACGGCGTTCTGCAGTTCGTCGATGCCAGCCTGGGCCGACTGGCTGCGCTTGGGGCCTTCGAAGCGGAAGGGGGTGGTCACGATGCCCACGGTGAGGATGCCCATTTCCTTGGCCATGGTAGCCAAAACGGGCGCAGCTCCCGTACCCGTGCCCCCGCCCATCCCGGCGGTGATGAAGACCATCTTGGTCTGCTCTTGCAGCAGGGCGCGCACCTCTTCGAGGGTCTCGACCGCAGCTTTTTTGCCAATCTCAGGATTGGCCCCCGCGCCGAGTCCTTCGGTTTGGTTGGCCCCCAAGCGGATCTTGGTCGGCACCTCAGACTTGTTGAGGGCCTGCATGTCGGTGTTGCACACCACAAAATCGACGCCGTCGATGCCCTTCTCGAACATGTTGTTCACAGCGTTGCCACCACCGCCACCGACACCGATGACTTTGATGATGGACTGTTCGTTTTTCGGAAATTCAAATTGCATGGCGATATAATTCGGAATTGGGAATTCGTTATTCGGAATTGATTCGTGATTGGGGAATTGGAAATTCGAGATTCGGGATTCGACTTGGCTACTCGGGGTTAGGTGGCGAGAACAGCTCATCCGGTACCTCCAGGTTGCTGCCGTAGGGCGCTTCTGGTTCGGAGAGACGGTAACCCTTAAAATCGGAGCTTTTGAGGTAGCGAATGAAGCCAATTAACATGCGGGTGATTTCGTCTGACAGCTCGTATAGCGTCTGAAACTCTGCCTTATCGAGGTATTCTGCATCCCGCATGCGATATAGCTGGCAGCGAAATTCTCCATTGGATCCTTTGGCATACCCCAAGAAGGTGATGAACTCGCGATTGCCCCCTCTCTCAAATCCCTCCGCAATGTTGTCCATGATGGACCCTGCCGACCTCGATACCTGGTCATTCAACCCCCACTCCCTGGCTTGCTTCATGCGTAAAATGGCAGGCCGGAGCATCTGATTGAGCAGCCGGGCTTTTTGCCACAGGGGCATGTCTTCAAATTTGGTAATCGTCGGCATGAACATTCGGGATTAAGAATTCGGGATTCGAAATTGGATACCTACGCTTGATCATTCCGAATCACGAATTTCGAATTTCGAATTGCTACTCAATAAACTCCCCCGTATTGGTCAGCGTACTCTCAAACCAGGTCTTGACCTTGTCGATGAAGCTGATTTTGGGGCCGGGGCGTACGCCGTGGCCGCGCTGCGATTGAATGCTAGGCTCCTTGCGACGGCTACTGGCGGCAGTAGCCTGGGGCACGTACTGGGCGTACTCGGCGGCTTCCAGGCCCATTACCACCAAGCCGGTGCCGGTGGCGTACATGGGAAAGTTTACCTCATCCACCAGGCCGCTGGTCAGGTGCTCGCCGGGCAGGCCGATACGCGTGTCGATGCCAGTAACGAATTCGACGCACTGCTTCATGTGCTGCAACTGCGCGCCGCCACCGGTCACCACGATGCCCGCTACCAGCTTGTCTTCGAAGCCCGAGTTCTTGATCTCGGCCAGGACAAACTCCAGGATCTCCTCCATGCGCGACTGGATGATCTGCGCCAACATGGACTTGTGGATCTCTTTGGCCGGACGGTCGCGCGGGCCGGGAATGGAAATGATCACGTCTTCCATCACCGCATCAGCCAGGGCGCTGCCGTACTGCAGCTTCAGCAGCTCGGCATGCTTCTTCATCACCTTGAAGCCGTGCTTGATGTCGTCGGTGACGATGTTGCCGCCGAAGGGGATCACCGCCGTGTGGCGGATGATGTTGTTTTCGAAGACCGCGATGTCGGTGGTGCCACCGCCGATGTCCACCAGGCACACGCCAGCTTCTTTTTCTTCCTGGGTCAAAACCGCCGAGCTACTGGCCAGCGGCTCCAGGATCAGTTCAGAGACTTCCAGCCCGGCGCGGACTACGCATTTGTAGATGTTATTGGCCGCCGTGGTCTGGCCCGTGACGATGTGGAAGTTGCCTTCCAATCGCACGCCCGACATACCGATAGGATCGAGAATGCCCGCCTGCGCATCGACGGTGTACTCCTGCGGCAGCACGTGGATGATCTCGGTGCCCGGCTGGGTCGCGATCTTGAACATGTCTTCGTGCAGGCGATTCACATCGCTAGCCGTGATCTCGAAGTCGGGGTTGTTGAGGGTAATGATGCCCTTGTGCTGCATGCTGCGCACATGCTCGCCAGCGATGCCCACGTGCACCACCTCGATCTTGATGCCGGAGTGCTTCTCGGCCTCACGCACCGCCTCGCGGATAGCCTGCACGGTTTTTTCGATGTTTACGACCACACCGCGGTTCACGCCGTCCGAGTCAGCTTTGCCCAGGCCCAAGATATTGACCTTGCCGTACTCGTTGCGCTTGCCCACGATGGCGCAAATTTTGGTGGTGCCAATATCGAGGCCCACGATGATCTGCTCAGTGTTGGGGGTTTGTTCTGTCGCCATAGCCTAGTTCATTATGTGGATACTTCGGAATTTATATTGAGGTGATCGGGGTGATCGGGGTGATCGGGGTGATCGGGGTGATCGGGGTGATCGGGGTGATCAAAGAGGTACGATTACCTCGATCACTGTTCACCTCGATCACTGTTCACTGTTCACTTTCTCGCCACCACCTGCCCCCGATACTTCACGCTCACACCACGGTATTTGCGCCAGCCGACTTCGGGGATGACTTGTTTGTAAAAGTCCATCAGGTTTTGAAATTTCTCTTCGATACGGTCGGGATAGCCAAACTCGATGGGCATATCACCAACCTGGGGTTGCAATTCGATTTGTCCATCCTGAAAGATGACCACCTCAGCAATCTGGGCTCGCCAGAAGGGATGCTTACGCAGGAAGTTGAGTAGCGGCAGGGCCTCGGCTACCGAGCTGCAGCCAAAAGTATCGGCCACCGCTTCTTCAAAATCTCCTCGCACTAGCGGCACGTAGGCCGTATGATGCGGGCTGGTGGGAAACTTATGCCCCAGGCTATCGAGGTAGAGGTGCGAGCCGCTATTGTTGATGAGGCGGCCCACCGCCTCGCGCAGCGACAGCTCCACGCGCAAAGCCCCCATCAGGCTCTTGGAGACCTCGGCTTGGGCCACAAAGGGATTGTCGCTCAGGCGCTGCTCCAGATTAGCCAAGTTCAGCTCGTTCATGGGTCGCCCGATGAGGGGCTGGTGTGACTCACCTTCGGTCAGGATCTCGCGCACGTCCGCGATGGTGAGAAAGGCATTGTCCGGGCCGACATGCAGCTCGACCTCGATGTCGCGCAGCGGCAGGGTCTCCACGTAGCGGTTAGCCGACACCAGCAGCAGCCCCAAGCCGATGGTCAGCAGCGGGTATAAGATGATGCCCTTGAGCTGGAAGCGGAAGCTTTTACCCTCGCCACCGAGTTTGATGCCCGGTCGACGCTTGCGCTGCTTGCGCGTTTGCTCCTCCTGCGCCTCCGCCAAGGGACGGTTGCGCCCCGCCGGCGCACGGCGACGGGCTGGAGGGGGCGTATGTAGGTGGATGGACATGTTTTAGTTCACAGTTGAAGGTTTACAGTTGTGAGTTCGTGGTTCGTGGTTGAATGCGCTGTTATGGACTCGTTGATCTCGATACTGTTCACTGTTCATTGTTCATTGATCACTGTTCATTGTTCACTGATCACTGATCACTGATTTTTTGATTTTGGGGATCTCTTTGTCGATGTCGCCCGCGCCAAGGGTGAGTAGCACCGTGGGGCCGTCGAGGTGAGGGCAGATGGCGTCGATGAGTTGTTCGCGTGGGATCAAAGCTTTGTCGGTCAAAGTCATACGGTCGAGGATGCCCTGGCTGCTGACACCTTCGATGGGTTCCTCGCGGGCGGGGTAAATGTCCATCAGCAGGGCGACATCGGCCTGGCTCAGCTCGGCGGCGAAGCCGTCGTAAAAGTCTCGGGTGCGGGTGTAGAGGTGGGGCTGAAAGACCACCACGAGTTTTCGCGCCGGAAAGCAGGCGCGCGCCGTGCCGATAGCCGCCGCCAATTCGCGGGGGTGATGGGCGTAGTCGTCGATGAAGGTCAGCCCCGGCTGATCGAGCTGCACTTCGAAGCGGCGATAGATGCCGCGAAAGCTTTCCACGCCCGCGCGCAGTTGCGCGTCGCTCAGGCCCAGGATCTGGCCCAGAGCCAGGGCGGCGGTCATGTTGTGGACGTTGTGCCGACCGGGCATGGTGAGGCGTAAGCCCTTGATGCGCCCTTGCGCCGAGACAAAATCGAAGACGCTGTACAGACCCTCCTGCCGCAGGTTTTCCACGCGGAAGTCGCCTTGGGTGCCGAAAGTCTGCGCGGCTTGGTCCCAGCCGGAGGTAGCCACCTCTTGATGCAGCAGCAGGTGCTGGGCCTGTCCGGCAAATTGCCGGTAGGTAGCCTGCATCGCTTCGGCGCTGCCGTAGATGTCGAGGTGGTCGGGGTCTAGCGAGTTGATCACGGCCCACTCGGGTTGCAATTGCAGAAAAGAACGGTCGTATTCGTCGGCCTCGACCACCAGCCAGGGCGATTGCCCATGGACAAAGTTGCCGCCCAGGTTGACGGAGAGGCCACCCAGAAAAGCGGTGATGTCCAGCTCGCCCTGCCGGAGCAGATGGGCCAGCATGGTCGAGGTGGTGGTTTTGCCGTGGGTGCCTGCCACCGCGATGCATCGGTAGTGGCGACTGATCTGCCCCAGGATTTCGGCGCGCTTGTACAGGGGCTTGCCGAGGCTTTCGGCGGCCATGCGCTCGATGTGGTTGGCGGGAATGGCCGGGGTGTAGATCACCATTTCGGCCTGCTCGATGCGCCCCACATTGGGCTGAAAAAACACCGGAATCCCCGCTGCCTCCAACGCCTCCGTGACCACCGAAGCGGTGCGGTCGTAGCCGGAAACGACCTTGCCCTCCCGCTTGAAATAGCGGGCCAGGGCGCTCATGCCGATGCCGCCGATGCCGAGGAGGTAGATGGTATGGGGGATGGGGAAGTTCAAGGTTTAGAGTTGAAGGTTCGGGGTTGAAAGTTCAGAGTTGAAGGTTCAGAGTTCAACGGAAGGGGTCGATTGAGGCTTATTAAAAAAGCTAGCTCTTTGCGCAGCCGTCGGTTGGGGTTGTCGGTCAAGGCTGAGGTGAGGCATTTCGTCGTAGGTGCGGCCGTTGAGCAGACGGCCGGCTTTCTTTTTATTTTTGCCGCCCCACTGCTTGAAGAAGAAAGCGACTGCTTGCTCGGTACACTGGCGTTGAATCTCTTCCACCCAAGCAGGTTGCATGAGCCGAATGTTGCCTTTGCCTGATTCGCCTCCAACGATCACCCAGTCAATGCCTGTCAAGTCCAAGGCTGGCAATGGCCCGATGAGCGGCTCGCAAGACAGGAATTTCACCTTGGCTTCCGAAGCTTTCAGCCCTTCCAGTCGGTGTAGTACCCGCTCATCTTCCACTGAAGTTCCCATCCAGATATTGGGCGTCCAGTTCAGGTGCTTGCTCACCTCTGCCAGACGGTCGCTGCGCTTGGTCAGCACTTGAAAAATGTGCTGGGCATTGTCATTCATCACGGTAAATACCTGCTGAATGAAGCTCAGTGGGACTTGTTCGTGAAACAGATCGCTCATCGAGTTCACGAAGACCACCTTGGGCGAGCGCCAGCGATACGGGTCTTGCAACGTCTCAGGATGCAGGCTAATCTGGAAGCCATCGGCATACTTATCCAAACCCATCGCCTTGAGGCGACGAGACATCACCTCCGCATAGCAGAATTTACACCCCGCCGAGACTTTGTCGCAGCCGGTAGTAGGATTCCACGTCAGTTCCGTCCATTCGATGCTTGATTGGGCCATATGAATCGATATGCTTGGGCTACTTTTCACTTTCCACTTTTCACTTTCCACTTTCAACTGTTCACTGTTCACTTCCCACCCCCAACTCCCCATAAATCTCATCCACGATCTCCCTTGCGGCGTCGTGCTTTTCCATGGCGGTGATGTGGTTGGTGAGCTGGGTGAGTTGGTTGGGGTCTTGCAGGATGCGCAAGGCGGTGGGCAGCAGTTGGGTGATGGCGTCGGCGTCTTTGACCAGCACGGCGGCGTTTTTTTCGCTGAGGCTGAGGGCGTTTTTGGTTTGGTGGTCTTCGGCCACGTTGGGAGAAGGCACCAGCACCGAGGGCTTGCTCAGGGCGATCAGTTCAGAGATGGTGCTGCCGCCCGCACGGCTGATGATCAGGTCGGCGGCGGAGTAGGCCACGGCCATGTCGTCGATGAAGGCGCTGAGCTTGACCTGTGGATGCTGCGGCACCTCGGCGCTCAGGCGCTCGTAATAGCGCTGGCCGCACTGCCAAAAGAGCTGCACCTCGCTCTCGGTGATGAGGGAGAGGTGTTGCTGCAAGGCCTGGTTGATGCGCATGGCCCCGAGGCTACCACCCAGGCTGAGCAAGATGGGCTTGGCCGGGTCGAGGCCGAGTTTTTGCGCCGCCGCTACGCGGTCGATCAGTTGGAAAGAACGAATGGGATTGCCTGTAACCACCGTCTTGGTGGCATCGAAATATGTCTGAGCGTCGGCGTTGCCGAGCAGGATTTTTTTGGCTTTGCCGGCCAGCCACTTGTTGACCAGGCCGGGATAGGCGTTTTGTTCGCAGAGGAAGAGGGGTACACCCATGCCTGCGGCCGCCCGGCCCAGGGGACCACTGGCGAAGCCTCCCACGCCCACCACCGCATCAGGCTGAAACCGCTTGACGATGCCCCGCGACTGCATCAGGCTGGCGGCCAGCTTGAAGGGAAATTGCAGGTTGCGGATAAGGTTTTGCGCGGTCAACTGCCGCTGAATGCCGCTGATGGGCACCGACTCGATGCGGTAGCCGTACTTGG
>CAYVAP010000217.1:0-7495 GCA_964449365.1 uncultured Bacteroidia bacterium | reverse complement strand
ACTAGTATGACGCCATTTTCTTTCAACTTTTCACTTTTCTCTTTCAACTTTTTTCGATTCTTCCATGCAACGATATTTCACTCTGTTTTTCCTCTTTTGCGGTGGTTTCGGCCTCCTGGCCCAAGAACCCCTGCGCCTCGAAGACGCTGTGGCCGAGGCGCTGCAAAACAACTACGACGTGCAGGTGCAGCGCTACAATGCGCAGCGCAGCAACAACGACGCGCATCTTGGTGCGGCAGGCTTGCTCCCTAGCCTAGACCTTTCTGGCAATGGGCAGTACAGCAACCTCACCAACCGAGGGCCAATCCCAGTTCCTACGCCTGAAGGCTTTGGCATTGCGGATACCACCATCACTGGCAATGAGCAGATCAACGTGGGGGCCTCGGCCCAATTGACCTACACCCTGGCGCTGGCCAACTTTCGCAACTACAAGGTGCTGCAAGGCAATGCCGAGCTGAGCCAAGAACAAACCCAGCAGACCATCGAGACGGTCACTTTGCAGGTGGTTACCGCTTACTACAACTTGGCCAAGCTGGCCAATCGTCTAGCCATCGAGCGCGAGGCCTTGGCCCGCTCTCGTGAGCAGTTGAAGACCGCCCAAAACCGTCAAGCTTACGGCAGTACCAATCGGCTGGCGGTGCTCAATGCAGAGGTGAATGTGCAGACCGATTCGATCAATCTGGTCAGCTCACGTCTAAGCTACGAAAATGCCATGCGCGACCTCAACCTGGTGCTAGGCCGCGAAATCGATCAAACCTACGACCTCGATACCAAAGTAGACTTGGGCAATCCGCTCGACCTGGTCACCTTGCGCGATGGGGTCATGGCGACCAACGCCAGCCTGCGTGTGGCTGGGACCAACCAGCAAATCGCGGCTCTGAACCTTTCGACCACCCGGGCACAGCGCTTGCCCACGCTGTCGGTTACAGGTAGTTACGATTACAACTACAGCGAAAATCCCATCAGCATTACCCCGCAGTCGGAAAACTGGGGACCTACCGTGGGGGCCAGTGTCAACTTTAACCTATTCAATGGCTTTCAGCTCAACCGCAACGTACAAAGCGCCGAGATCAACCTGGCCAGCCGTCGGGCGCAATACAAGCAGGCCGAGCAGACGGTCCTACGCGATCTAGCCAAGACCTATGCCGAGTACCAAAACAACCGACAGGTGCTGGCCCTCAACCAAACCAGCCTGGAAGCAGCCCAGCTTAATTTTGAGCGCACCCAGGAAGCCTTCGATCTGGGGCAGGCGACCAGTGTCGAATTGCGCCAAGCTCAGCTCAACCTTCAGCAAATCGAAAACCAGCTCAATGACTTGCGCTACGACATCAAGCTCAATGAGGTACAGCTTCTACAACTAAGCGGTCAATTAGTCAGCCAGGAAGAATTGTTGCTGGATCGATAACCTAAGCACTTGCCCAAAAGGAATTTACGCTTCCTTTTGCCAATTTGACAGGGTAAGAAAGTCATTTGGGCGCTAAACATGCCTTCCCTATCTTTGTTTGTCAATCAAAACAGGATTGCTTTGCGCTCGAAGATGGTTTGGGCACTCTGCGATTTTGTCTTAATTTCGAGAAGGCTGTAAAACGAAAGACTGCGTAGTGAATCAACGGAAAATCAAGTTAGACATCATCGGGTTGTCTTCAAGCCACTCTCAGATTGGCCACTACGCGCTGGTGCTGGGTGAGACCGAGGGTAACCGTCGACTGCCCATTATTATCGGCGGAGCAGAAGCTCAGGCCATCGCGCTAGAGTTGGAAAACATTAAGACCAACCGACCCATGACGCATGACTTGATCTACAATCTGGCACGTCATTTCAGCATCAATCTGGTCGAGGTCGTGATCAATGATCTGCAAGAAGGCATCTTCTACGCTCAACTAGTCCTCGAGGTCGAGGGCGAGATCCACGAGATTGATAGTCGTCCTAGCGATGCCATAGCTATTGGTGTGCGCTTCAAGGTGCCCATTTACACCTACGAGGCGGTTTTGTCTGAAGCGGGTATTGTGATCGAGGAAGAGGGGGAAGAAGAAGGTAGCCAATACAGTGGCGAAAGCAGTGAGTTTTCGCTAGCTGAAATCGAAAAATCAGACCCCGTAGAAGAGGATGATGATCGCCCTTCCTCCCGCTCGAAGGCTTCGCAAAAAGAGCGCCTCAAGCGCCTGAAAAAGCAGCTAGAGGAGGCTTTGGCTGGCGAAGATTACGAAGCGGCAGCCCGCTATCGCGATGAAATCAAGCGGATTCAGGAAGGAAACTGACCGGAAGCAGGCTGAGCCATTCGTCGGGTTCGACTTCTCAATTGCTCCCGTCGTAGGGAGTAGAGGTGGTTTGCTCATCGACATACACCCCGCGGCCACGTATCACTTGCGCCACGGTACGCCAGAGAATGTGCCAGTCCAGGGCAAAAGATCGATTTTCCACGTACCATAGGTCGTAGGCAAAGCGCTGCTTAAAGGTCAACGCATTGCGCCCGTGAATCTGAGCCCAGCCGGTCAGGCCGGGGAGTACCTCGTGGCGGCGATGCTCCTCGGCGCTGTACAAAGGTAAATATGCCATCAGCAGAGGTCGCGGCCCCACCAGGCTCATCTCTCCCCGCAAAATGTTGATCAACTGAGGTAATTCGTCCAGCGAATAGCGACGCAGGTGTTTACCTACCGGGGTAAGGCGCTCGCGGATGCGAGCCGCTTCTGGCTCACCGGGCTTTGCGTCATAGAGCGTACTGAATTTGAGCAGGACAAAAGGCCGCTCGCGATAGCCGGGCCGCATTTGCCGAAACAGCACCTTGCCTTGCGTGATCCAGAGTAGCCCCGCGATTAATAGCATCAGAGGCCACAATAGCATCAGAGCAAAACTAGCTATGAGAATGTCGCGCAGGCGATACATGGTAGTTTGTGATCAGAATGGTCCCTGCCGAGGCCGTTTGCATAGGTGAGCCTGTCCCCCTCATTGATCCCACTTGCGGAGCACTTTCAGCACCGTCTGGAAATTGTCGGAAAGGGGTGCCTCAAATTGCATCTGTTGCTGTGTGGCAGGGTGGCAAAAGGTCAACCGCTGGGCGTGCAGCAAAAAACTGTGGTTGAGGGGGCGCTCCTCTTTGCGACTACTGAAATTATACTTGCGCTTGATCTCCGAGAGCAAGATATCCTGCCCCCCGTACAAGCTATCGCCCGCAATGGGGGCATTGATGGCTGAGAGATGCACCCGAATCTGATGCATCCGGCCGGTGATGGGCCGACAGCGTAGCAAGGTGTAGTGCCGAAACAGCTCCTCGGTGCTGAAATACGTTTCCGTCTCTTTCCCCTCCCGCTTATGGACCGTGACCTTTTTGTTGGTGGTGATCAATAGCGGCAGATCGACCTTGACCGCCTCCAGATGATGAACGCCCGAGGCCAAGGCCAAGTACTCTTTATTCACCTCCCGATGCTGAAACTGCAAGGCCAAAGATCTGTAAGCCTCCCCATGTTTTGCCATGAGCAAAATGCCGGAGGTCTGCTTGTCCAGCCGATGTGCCAACTGAAGATCGGGCAGGTATCCTTGGGCCAATACTTGCAGGTTTTGATTGGACTTGTCATCCAGGCTGGCCATTTCGCGCGGCTTATTGACCAGCAAGATGTGGTCATCTTCGTAGATGATCAATGTTTCGAAGCAAATGGGCTTAGGCATAAGGTCAGGATAGGTCGCTGGGTGCGCACGGCACGGGTTAAGATCCATTAGACGCAGTTGCTCCCCGAAAGTTGGCGCGGGTTTTCGGTTGGTGGCCGAGCCAGAGCTGATCAGGGTTTCGCGGTCGAGAGCTGACGGGGGGTGCTATCGGTGCTTTTGGTCACCTTGCCCTGTAGCTCCCAGGTGCCGAGCTGATCGTGTACCCAATGCTGCTGCAAAGGCAGTCCCTCTGCCCCTGCGGGGATGTCTATGCTCAGCAAATCCCACACGCAGTAGCCCACTAGTTCGTCGGCCTCGATCAAGGTCCAGAGGTTTTGCCACCAAGACTGTGCCTCCACGATGGCGTCTTTGACCTGCGCCTCGATACCATCGGTCAGGGCGGCCACCTGCCCGGCAAAGTATTGCTTGAGAGAAGGCTGGATGTTCTCCACGTCGATGTGTTTGACGTCGAAGCTGCGAATGGCATCTCCTACCGCCTCCTCGATGTAGCGGTTGAGAGCCTCGTGGCCTGCCTCGGCCCCGATGTCGCTGACGTTGTTTTCCTGCATCAGCACGGCCACTACGCCGATCATGCCAGGCATTTCGTAGTTGAAAAACGGCACCGAAATGGGCAGTAGCTCGGTCTGCCACTGACCGATCGCAGGCGGAATGGGAATGGCATCGCCTGGCTCAAACACTTGCGTGGCCAGATTGCCATGGCTCCCGGGCCCGAAGTGAAAAGCCGCCTGGCCAGTGAGCTGAAACTGCTTCGAAAGGGTGATGGTGCCCCCATCGATCTTGAAGAAGGTGGTCCAGAGGTAGGGTTGCTTCCGGCGGCGACGGCGCCCAGCTTTTTGGTATACAAGTGCATCCAGCGAAACGACCAAGGAGAGATGAGACATGGGCAGCAGGCTAGCGAGACGTTGCGAGGGGTTCTTTTTGCTGCTAAATTAGCAAAAAATCATTGGTATGAACACCATCAGCATTCCTACCACCCAACACATCGAGCTGGAGTACCCCGTGGCTGGCTTGGGCGATCGCTTGCTCGCAGGCTTGATCGACGTGAGTGTGGTGGCTGGCTACGTGATCGGCTGGGTCTATCTGCTGACCGAGTACGTCACCTCCGGTGGCTTTCGCGAGATCGTGTCGGGGGAGTTGGAGTCGCTGTATCTTTTTGCCCTGCTACCAGCCAACTTCTACTCGCTGCTCTGTGAGGTGTTTTTTGATGGGCAAACCCTGGGCAAATGGGTCACCAACACCCGCAGCGTCAGCCTGGATGGGACTGCTCCGAGTCTTTCGGCGTACTTGTTGCGATGGCTACTGCGGCTGGTGGATGTCTGGCTCTCGTTGAGCATCTTGATGCCCGGTTTGGTGGGGCTGATTGTCATGGGCGTCAACCGCAAAGGGCAGCGGCTAGGCGATATCGTGGCAGGCACTACCGTGATCAAGCTCAAACTGGTCACCACCTTCGTAGATACCATCTACGCCGAAACGGATGAAGATTATCAGCTGCATTTTCCTGAAATCAGCCGCCTGAGCGATCGTGATGTCTCGATCCTAAAAGAGGTGCTCGACGCAGGCTTGCGTAGCAAAAACCCACAACTGCTGACGCGCCTGGCCACCAAAGTAAGAGAGGTGACCGGCATCAGCTCCGATTTGCCGCCCCAGAGGTTCCTCGAAACCGTCTTGCGCGACTACAACCATTACTTCGGACAACGTTGAGGGGCTCTAGCAAGTGACCCGCAGCGGCCCCAACGCCCATCAATGGCGAAAAGAAATTTGCTGAAATCTAACTACGGTCCTTGCCAAATTCCTTATTTTGCATCAACAAAGCCCTACCACGTGCTGGTCGAATACTACTTCCCTCAATCCTTGTCACCAGCCCGGCTAGATCGATACCTGGCCGGAGGGTGGTTTCGCAGCGGCCCGTCCTTATTTCGGGCCAAGATGCTGTGCTTGGGGGGCTCGCTCTATTCGGTAGTCAATATCCGGGTGGCGCTGGAGGAGTATCACTTCAGCCGCAGCTTGCGCCGCGTGCTCAACCGGGGCGAAGCGCGCTTTCGCGTGGAGATCGGCCCTGCGCAGGTGGACGAGCAGCGCGAGGGGATGTATCGACAGCACAAGCGCCGCTTCAAGGGGTTCATCTTCGAAACCCTCGATGAATTTCTCTTTGGGGGCATGTCGCGCTTCTTATTCGACACCCAAGAGATCGCCATCTATGACGAAGATCAATTGGTGGCCGTAAGCTACTTTGACCAGGGACAAGCCAGCCTGGCTAGCCTGCTAGGGCTCTACCAGGGCGGATATCAGCGCTATAGCTTGGGGCTTTTTACCATGCTGCACGAAATTCAGTACGCGCGCACCATGGGCTTGCGCTACTTTTACCCTGGTTACATCTTACAGGGGTATCCGGGCTTTGACTACAAGCTGCGGCTGGGCCACATCCAATACTACAACTGGCAGGGGCGCTGGCGCCCGCAAGAGCGACTGGATCAGGAAACCTTCGTGCGGCAAGTGCTAGAGCAGCGCATTGCTACGGCCGCAGCCGCTTTGCAGCATGCGCAGATCAGCTATCGTAAGATGATCTACCCGTTTTTTTCGGTGGGGTACCTGGGCATGATGGAGGAAGATTTCGTGCGGGGGGCCTTATGTCTGGAGCTTTGGCCTGAGCAAACCCAAAACGAAACCACCTGGCTCCTGGAGTACGTGATGGAGGACCGCCTCTACCAAATCAGTTGGGTGCGCGAAGATCATGATTACGCCGAGCTGATGGACGCCAACTTTTCCGCAGACTTTTATTTTAGCCAAGATGAGCGGCCGGGCTTGCTCGTACGCGAAAAGGTTCTCTACCGCCATCGCTCGCCCGAAGGCATCATTAACCATCTGCGGCGCACGGTCCCTTCGGGCTAACCCTCACTCACGCACGAATCCGCCGCTGTGATGGCGGCCCGCTTGGTCTTGTACCGAGACGAAGTACAGCCCTGCGGGCAGCTCTGACACATCTAGTTGCTCGGGGATGCGGCCAGTAAATTGCTGCACGATGCGCCCCTGCAAATCGATCACCCGCAGATGAGTCGGGTGCCACTGCGACAGCTCTACCCGCAATGGACCAGCAGTAGGGTTGGGATAGAGGCCCAACGGGCCATTCTCAGTCACCATCTTCGCAGAGGTAACCGCATTGAGATCAAAGCGCATTTCGCTCAAGCCATAGCAGCCAGGATCACCGTGGTTGCTCAGTGCGGTGATCAGCACGTAGCGAGCCGCCACCTCGCCAAAGTCTGGCCCAGACTCCCCCCGATAGCTTTGGTAGCCGCTAGCCTTGCCAAATTCGAAGGTCCCCAGCTCGGTCCAGTTTTGGCCATCGAGGGAGTAATCGATCACCACTTCGCGCAGGCCCCGGTCGGTATCGCTGCTCAAGTTGGCATTCCACACGTGCGAAGTGGTCAAGGTGTAGATGTAGCCAAAGTCATACTGAATCCAATGGCCGCTGCCCCGGTCGTCGTTGGGGCTAGGGGCAGGCTGACAGGATACCCAGGCATCGGAGGCCGTGGCGCTGTGGGTAGAGTCGCCGCATTGGGCCTGGGTGAAATACCCAGCTAGCAAAAAGGGTAGGAGAAGGAAGTATTTCATCAGTGGTCAATTTTCAGTGGACAGGGATCAGGGATCAGGGCGGTGATCAGTGATCGATACAGATGGGGTCAGATGGGGCTATCGGGCTGTCAGAGAGGCCTCTCCGTATTGGCTTTCAACGTTGAACCGCAAAAGCGAATGACTAGTGCTTTGTATTCGAAATTCGTAATCAGTAATTCGTAATTGAGAGATTCTATGTGAATTTCGAATGGTTAATTACTTG
>CAYVAP010000216.1:3831-7502 GCA_964449365.1 uncultured Bacteroidia bacterium | reverse complement strand
GACTTGAATGGGATCTGCTCAACCATCTGCGACCGCTTACCCATCATTTTCAACTGGACAGAGCACTAGACAAAATCGCCGACCTTGGTAGTCAAGGTCGGCGATGATGGTACCGCAAGCTGCGATGGCTAAGTGGAGAGGTTTACGCCACTGCGTACACTTCTTTCTTGGTAATCTTAGCTTCGAATTCGTCGCGGAAGCGGGTTATGGTGTTGCGCACGGGCCAGGCGGCAGCGTCAGCCAAGGCGCATACGGTGCGACCCTCCATGTTGTCGCACATATCGATGAGTAGATCGAGGTCGCGCATGGTGCCTTCGCCAGAGTCGATTCGCTTGAGAATCTTGACAAACCAACCGGTACCCTCGCGGCAGGGCGTACATTGCCCGCAAGACTCGTGGTCGTAAAATTTGGAGATCCGAAGCAGGAATTTGACCATATCGACGGTTTCGTCGAGCACACACATGCCGCCTGTGCCGAGCAGCGTACCCACGGTGCGCAGCGAGTCGGCATCCATGGTGATACCTTCGATCATGTCGGCGCGCAGCACGGGGACCGACGAACCGCCAGGGACTACCGCTTTGAGTTTTTTACCGCCCCGAATGCCACCAGCTACCTCGTAAATCAGGTCGGTGATGGCCATGCCGGAGGGAAATTCATATACCCCGGGTTTGTTGACGTGGCCAGAGATGCCATAGAGCATCGGTCCAGGGTGAGTAGGTGCGCCGATGCTGCCGTACCAATCCGAGCCATTGCGAATGACATAAGGCACGTGCCCCACCGTCTCGACGTTGTTGATGGTGGTGGGCTTGCCCCAAAGCCCAACTTGGGCGGGAAAGGGAGGTTTGGAGCGCGGGTAAGGCCGCTTGCCTTCCAGCGATTCCATCAGCGAGGTTTCCTCGCCGCAGATGTATGCGCCAGCTCCTTTGTGGACATAGACATCGATGTTGACCTCGGTACCCATGATCTGTTGACCCGCGTAGCCCTTGGCATAAGCGTCATCGACCGCTTTTTGCAGCATGTCGATCCAGTCGGCGTATTCACCCCGCACGTAGATGTAAGCAGCATCCATCTGCATGGCGTAGCAGGCGATGAGAGCCCCTTCGATGATGGTATGCGGATTGTATTCAAAAATGCGGCGGTCTTTGATGGTGCCGGGCTCGGACTCGTCGCCATTGACGGCAAGGTAGCGGGGAGTCCCTTCTTGCTTGGGCGGCATAAAGGACCACTTCAACCCAGCATTGAAGCCTGCGCCACCTCGCCCGCGGATATTGGCCTTTTTTACCTCGTCTACCACTGCCTTTGGCTCCATTTCGGTCAGCACTTTTCGCAATGCCTGGTAGCCGTTTCCTTCCTTCTCATAAACGTCGATTTGGTGGAAATTGGGCACATCCGGCAAGAGTAACTTCTGATAATTTCTCCAATCAGCCATATGGTTGTCAGATCTTTATGGTCATAAACGTACACGGTGAAATATACCCAATTTCTCGGGGAATGCAACGTGCTAAGAATGCAAACAAAGGAGTAGGGGCTACGGTTATGAAAAACGTCTTGAAATTTGTCTTATTTGCCGACGGCCGCTAATCAACATTCCCGTCATGAGTCAATTTTTACCGCTATTTCCGCTTAGCCTGGTGGTTTTTCCTGGAGAGCAACTTCGCCTGCATATCTTCGAAGAGCGCTACAGGCAACTCATCAACGAATGCCTGGACGAGCAAAGCTCTTTTGGCATCCCTACGGTGATCGATCAATCGGTGGTGGGAATCGCTACCGAAGTAAGCATCACCTCCATCGATAAGCGATACGGAAGCGGTGAAATAGACCTGACCACGGAAGGACAACGGCGCTTTTCGGTCGAAAAATTCTACCGCGTTAGTCCCGATAAGTTGTATCCTGGCGGCGAGGTTATGTGGCTCAGCGATGATGATACCCCTAGTGCTGAGCTACAACAGGAAATATATCAGCTCCTGGAGCAGCTACACGAAGCCTTGGGCATCCAAAAACAAATCGCCGATACGCCTGAGGATGTCATCTCCTACCAAATTGGCCACCACATCGGCCTCAATATCAAGCAGGAGTATGAATTGCTAACCAAAAATACGGAACTAGATCGCCTGATATTCATCAAGCAGCATCTCGTGGGCATCCTGCCCGTGGTGCAGGAAACTGAGCGCATGAAAGCCCGCGCCAAGCTCAACGGACACTACAAGAACATTGTGCCCCCAGATTTTTGAGGGGTAGGACTACGAATTTCGAGTTACCCATTCCGAATTGCTTAATCAGTACTCTTCTGCCTCTTCCAAAAGGTAATAGAGGTGATCTCGGTCCCAATCATTGAGGCGCAAAGTCCCCTTAAAGCGTAGCCATTCGTCGGTGCGGTAGTTGCGGTCAGCGCTGCGCAGCTCTAGCTCCATCACCGATTCGGGACCAGCTTGCCCGCAAAAGAAGCAACTGGTAAAGGTATTGGCGGAGAGGTAGTACTGGTTTTGATCCAGCTCGGTAGGTAGTACGTAGCCCGTCAGGTATACCTCATGTCCGTCTAGCCCTTTCAGCTTCGGGCCAAAGGTAGGGCAAGCCCAAGTGTCTCCCGGCATAGTCTCGAAGGTCACGTCGTACAAGTCGTCCCAACTAAGAGCGGTCTGGGCGAAAAGTTCCATCCCCACTATCATCAGGGTACAGGTCCAAAAGCTCGCCTTCATCATTTATCCTATTTTTGCTCGATAGTGCAGCTCTAATAGGCCATTTGCATAAACCCGCTGGTCAAGCATCTCTAAGTTGACAGATTCGGCTGGAGGCGGCAACAGCGGTAGGCCATCGCCTAGCAGCACCGGATGCACAAACAGCCGCAGCTCATCCACGAGATGATCTTGCAAACAGGTTTGGATCAGTCCCCCCCCACCAATGAGCCAGATGTCTTTGCCTGCTTGGGTCTTCAATTCCCGAATAAAGCCTACCGCATCCTTGGTCACAAAGGTTACGTGCTCCGAATCGGTGTTTTCTGTGCGGTGGGTAAACACGTAGTTGTGCTTGTCGAGGTAGGGAAAATCACCGAAGGTCAACACCTGCTCATAGGTTTTGCGCCCCATGAGGGTGGTATCGATCGATTCGTAAAATGATGAGTAGCCATATTCACCGTCTGTAAACAGCCAGTCTAGCGCCCCGTCGCTGCGGGCGATGTACCCGTCCAAGCTGGTAGCAATGTAAAGAATGATATTGCGCATGCGTGATCACCAAAAGTAAATGCCAGCGAGCATTGGCTGGCCAAACTCCCTCACAATGTTAACAAAAAATGTGAGGTAATCGGTATCGCCCTTGATCAACCTCACCCCTTCCACAGATATGATGCCAGAGCGGCCGTCGGAGTGGCTCTCTGAATCAATCCGAATACTAGCCGGGCCAAATACCTGCCGATTGGCACCAGTCGACGATGTGATCGGTAGCCCCCGCTCGCGCTTGGATAAACGCGCGATTGCGCCGCCGAATCTCGCTGCGCAACGCTTCGTTGCTCAGCAGCTCCGTGAGGCGTGCCTCCAGACTGGCGCGGCTATCGATGCTAAAGCCTCCCCCCTGCGCCATCAACTCTCCCGCCTCTGGAAACTTGGCATGCTGTGGCCCGAAGATCACGGGTACGCCAAAAACCACTGCCTCCAACACGTTGTGTAGGCCCGTGCCCC
>CAYVAP010000216.1:0-3821 GCA_964449365.1 uncultured Bacteroidia bacterium | reverse complement strand
CTCCGCCCACGTAGGCCACATCGGCGTAGTGGTACAGCCGCGAAAGCATTCCGATGTTGTCGATCCAGAGCGTGTGATGCTCAGATGATCGCTTCTCGATTTGCGAATAGCGAATCGCCTGCCCCTCAGCGGCTTTGATATGCTTGTCGATGTGCTCAGGGTGAATTTCGTGCGGAGCAATGATCAGGCATAGATCGTACGTCTGGGCGAGTTTGGCCACGCTCGGCAGCAAATGGGCCTCATCGGCAGGCCAGGTGCTGCCTGCCACGATACAGAGGCGCCCCCGTACAAAGGTCTCGATTTCGGGCAGGGCAGTAAATGCCTCGTGGGTAGCCCTGACCCGGTCGTAGCGCGTGTCCGAGCTGACCGAGAGCCGGGCGTGTCCCGCCAAAGCACTGATCAACCGCAGGCTTGGCTCGTCTTGGGTGAAGATGTGCCGAAAGCAGCCAAAGGCACGTCGGTAAAGTGGAGCCAGCGCACGGTGGAAAAAGCGACTCTCGGGCGTTACCCGCGCCGAAACCAGTAGCAAGGGAATCTCCCGACGCTGCATCTCCAGGAGATACTGCAGCCACAATTCATACTTGACAAAAAACACCAGCTCCGGCTCTAGTCACCTCAGCCAGTCGCGAGCGTTGGCGGGAGTATCCAGGGGCAGATAGCTCACCGCGTCGGCGTGGCGGTAGTTTTTGCGAACCTCGTAGCCCGAGGGCGAGAAAAAGGTGATCATCACCTTCACTTCGGGTACTTCCGCCTTGAGCCGCTCGATCAAGTTGCGCCCTTGCTCAAACTCTCCAAGCGAAGCACAATGCATCCAGATCCAGCGCTCGCCAAGCTGCCGCAAGGCTCGCAGGCGAGAACGCCAGTTTTTGCGGCCCCGGTATCCCTGACGGAGCTTGGGCTGCCAGGGGGAGGCGATCCACATGGCCAAGCCTAATAAGCGGATGCCCAATTGGTACAGCGCGAGTCGTAGGCCCATGGACGCGATTGCTTAGACACCTTACAGAAATTTGAAGAAGATCAACCACGTGAGAAACAACACCGGAGCCAGGATGATCAAGCTATATCTGATGATGTAGCCAAAAAAGCTGGGCATGTCTACCCCACGCTCTTCTGCAATCGACTTGACCATAAAGTTGGGACCATTGCCAATGTAGGTAAAAGCGCCGAAGAACACTGCCGCCACCGAGATAGCCCGTAGGTAGTCTTCGGTAATGGTCGCTTGGGCACCCGACGCAAAGGTGCGCACGTCTGCGACCTGACTCACGTCCAGGTTGAACTTGGCCATGGCTGCCGAGAGGAAGTTGAGGTAGGTAGGGGCATTGTCCAGAAAACCTGAGAGGGACCCGGTGGCCCAGTACATCATATCCAGGCTAAAAAACTGCTGCCCGGCAGGACTGCTCGCAAACGCGCCGATCAGTTGCAAGGCGGGCATCATGGCAAAGAAGATTCCGATGAAAAGGAAGATTACCTCGTTGATCGGCTCGAAAGTAAACTCGTTGCCTCGCAGGGCAGCTTTGTCAGCCGTGATGTAACTAGCCACTCCCGCGCTGAGTTGGATGATCTCTCGCAGGAAAGAGTATTGCGTACCGTGCGACTCGATAGCTGGCACCCAATCGAAGACGTTGGGATCGAGGAATACAGCCCCTACGATGATTCCTAGCCAGAAAAAGCTGCGGGTGCCGCGTAGCACCACTCGCCCGGAGTAAACCGTCTCGACGCGATCGAGGTCGGATCGGTTGCGCACGTCGAAGAGATAAAAAATGGCTGAGAGTAGCGTCAGGGCAAATAGCCACGCGGGAATGACATGGACAAAGGTCCAGAAAAAGGGCACCCCTTTGAGAAAACCCAAAAAGAGCGGCGGGTCGCCAACAGGGGTAAGCGAGCCGCCAATGTTGCTCACCATAAAGATGAAGAAAATGATGTGGTAGGGCTTGAGGCGATCGCGGTTGAGGCGGATGTAGGGCCGAATCAACAACATCGAAGCCCCCGTGGTACCGATCACGTTGGCAATGAGGGCGCCAATGATGAGCAGCGAGAGATTGGCCAGGGGGGTACCCTCACGGTCGATCTGAATCAGGATGCCCCCCGAGGCAATGTACAGAGGAGCTAGCAACGCGATAAAAGAGGCATACTCTGACAACGCGTGGGCTGGCTCATGGGCCTCGGGCAGAGCGATGAGGTAGTAAGCTAAGGTGAGCAAGCCCAGCGCTGGCGCGATGAGTTTGTAGTATCGGTGCCAAAAATGCTCGAAGAAGATGGGGCCGGTGGCGATCATGAGCAGCAGCACGATGAAAGGAACCACGGAAAGGATAGCAGGGCTATGCGTACTCTCGGCGTGATGCTCTGCCTCAGGGTGCGCCTCCCCATGCTCATGCGGGCTATGGAAACCGGGATCCGCGCCGTGGGAGGAAGGCTCGGCTGGCTGCGTCTGATCAGGAAGAGAAGAGGAGGGATGATCAGGCTGGGCCTGCAAAGGAGTGCCCGTGGATAGCAATAGCAGTAATGGCAAAAGCCAAACTAACCGCAACGTATGTTTCATAGGAATTTGCGAAGGTGCACTGGCAAATACGTATTTATGCCTAAAAAGACCAAACCAAGGCAGAACCGATCGCAAAGGTACCAGTTGCTTTTTCTCTCATGAGCATCGAGCAAGCCCGCTAACGCAGGTATCGATGCTACCGATTCAGGCAGGGATTCACTTGAGGAATCAATCCCGACCCTTCAGCCGAAGCGCGCCTATCCTGGCACTGCTTTCGCTGCCTAAAGGTCAGCTTCTCCCACACTTTTTGATCTGGCCCAATGACTCACAAATGGACTGCCCTACTCATTCCCTTGCTGCTGCTTAATTTTTTTGGTCTGACCTTTGCCCAGCCCTTAGCGAAAGAGAAACCAGCCGAAATCTTACTTTTAGACTCGCGCACGGTCTATTCGTTTCGGGGCTTGGACGGCCACGGCTTTCTGCGTCGGCAGCCGGTCAACATCCCCGAGCCAGCCTATCCCGGTCAAAAGACTGGCCTGGTGGTCCTTTTGGCCACCATTCACCCTTCCGGCCAGGTGTCGAGGGTCAAACTCGAACCCAACCAGGAGGGACTTGCCACCGTTGACATGATCCGGGCTTCTAAGGCTGCCGTTTTGCAGTGGAAGTTCACCCCTTTACCCAAAAATCACCCGCAGAACGAGGAGCAAGTGCGGGTGCTGATCCAGTTCAACCACTCCGGCAGTGGCCTGGTGTATAGCGAAGATGGCAATCTGATGATCGAGGGGCTAGCCTCGCGTCGTCCAGTAAACCTGCTCTCGCCGGGGCATTTTACCTACCAGGGAGGCGTGGTCACCGCCGAGCTCACCCTCGATGAGAATGGACAGGTGGCCTGGGTAGATCACTACTATGGCAGCCAGCCAAGTGAAAAGGTCAACCCCCACTTGGGCCTACGAGTACACGAAGTATTGTCCGGCTGGCAATTTACTCCCCAAACCAACGAGCAAGGGGAGAGCTTCCAGCAGATCAAGGTCGTATTTCGCTTTCACGGACGGGCCCAATCCAACGCCGCTAGTACCAGCCTGTCGCCCGCGCTGCCGGAGTGAGAGACGCATTTTTCGGCCTTTGCGGGGACATGACGCCCTCACCTGTATGAACGGGTGGGTGGCGCGAATTTGCAATCCACCAAGGAGCTATTGGCTTCACCTACATGAACGGCCAGGAATATAAAGGCATAAAGGTAGGGTGTGTAATCTTGTGCATTTTTTGCCCGGCGCTTTTGAATCCCCAAAAGGGCACTAAATCCCTTTGTTATTGCTGAGTTACAGTGTTTTCATCTTTCAAA
>CAYVAP010000215.1:0-7521 GCA_964449365.1 uncultured Bacteroidia bacterium | reverse complement strand
CCTCTGCCCTCTGCCCTCTGCCCTCTGCCCTCTGCCCTCTGCCCTCTGCCCTCTGCCCTCTGACTTCTGCCCTCTGCCCTCTGCCCTCTGACTTCTTCCCTCTTTTCTCCGTATATTACTCCAAAGAATCCCCTATGACCCTCCACCTACCCGACCACCTATTGCAGCAGCACAGCGAAGCCGAGATTCGCCTGGAGATCGCGCTGGCGCTGTTTCAGCGGGAGATGATGACGCTGGGACAGGCCAGCCAGTGGGCGGACCTGCCGCAGTGGCAGATGCAGACCCAGTTGAAGCAGCGGGGCATCCCCTTGCATTATGACGTAGAGGAGTATCAAAAGGACCTGCGGATGGTAGAGGAGTTATTGAAGCGCCTATGATGGTCGTGAGTGATACCACCGCCATCATCAACCTAGCGATCATCGGTGAGTTGCATGTTTACCTGATTTGTTCGAGACCATCCTGATACTGCCCGCAGTTTACCAGGAAGTGGTGGTAAGAGGGGCCAATATGCCTGGGGCCGAAACAGTCGAGCGTGCAACTTGGATACAGCAAAAAACGCCTCAAAACCAGTCATTGGTTGAGCAACTGCGGGCTGACCTCGATCCCGGTGAAGCAGAAGCAATTGCCTTGGCTATTGAGCAGCAGGCAGACTTATTAGTCATCGACGAAAGAAAAGGGAGAGAAGTAGCCAAACATCACCAACTGCCCATCATTGGCTTACTCGGCATTCTGACCATTGCCAAACGAAAGGGACTGATCCCAGCCGTAAAGCCTCTGGTGGACCGTTTGGTCGAGGAAGCAGACTTTTATGTAAGTGAGAAATTGCTGGCCACTGTATTGGCGTCTGTGCAGGAATAGGGAGAGCCATTTTCCCCTTTCCCACTCCCTGCGTACCTTTGGGGAAGCAGAAGTCAGAAGCGAGACCGCAAGGCTGCCAGAAGCCAGACCCAAGACCTGGACCCGACTTGAAGCCTGACAGCGCAGCGTTCTGACTTTTGACAGTGAAACGGTCTGTCTTCTCTTTTCTCCGTATCTTGACAAAAACATCCCCCATGACCATCCACCTACCCGATCACTGGTTGCAGCAGCACAGCGAAGCTGAGATTCGCCTGGAAATCGCGCTGGCGCTGTTTCAGCGGGAGATGATGACGCTGGCTATGGCCAGCCAGTGGGTGGGCATGACCCGCCTTCAGTTCCAGCAAGAACTCCGCAAGCGAGAGATTCCCCTGCACATCGGCGTAGAAGATGTCGCACGCGACTGGGCCAACTTAAGAAGGGTGTTCGGTGATCGTCGTCAGTGATACATCGCCCATTAGCAATTTGGTCGCGCTAGGGAAACTCGCGTGGCTGGAGACGCTGTTTGGACAAGTGGCGATCAGCCAGGAGGTCTATCGGGAACTGACCCAAGATGAAATCGCTATTTCTGGGGCACAGGTTGCCATCGATGCTGGGTGGTTAACCATTCACGCGGTACATGATCGGGCTGCTGTTGATCGCTTCTTGCAAGACATACACATTGGCGAAGCCAGCTCAATTGTCTTGGCTCATGCGCTTTCCGCCGATTTTTTGCTCATAGATGAGCGAGCGGGCTCTCAGTTGGCATCTCAGGAGGGACTGCGGACCATTGGCGTCTTGGGCATTTTGCTAGAGGCAAAAGCTGCCGGGCTGATAGACGCGGTACGCCCGAGCCTCAATCGCCTCCGGCATGACATCGGCTTTTGGGTCAGTGATTCGGTCTATCAGTATGTGCTTGGCTTGGCGGAAGAGTAGCTTGGCTTTCCCCTTTCCCACTCCCTGCGTACCTTTGGGAAGAAGAAGTCAGAGGTCAGACCGGCTTAGCCTGTCAGAAGTCAGAAGAAGACGAAAAACAGGCAGGTCCGACAGCGCAGCGGTCTGACTTCTGACAGTGAAACGGTCTGACCTTTCTCCTATGCTCCTCACCAGCCTCGACATCTACGGCTTCAAAAGCTTTGCTGAACGCACCAAGTTCGTCTTCGACCGCGGCATCACTGGCATCGTCGGCCCCAATGGCTGCGGCAAGTCCAACGTAGTGGACGCCATCCGCTGGGTGCTGGGCGAGCAGAAGACCAAGAACCTGCGCTCCGACAAGATGGAAAACATCATCTTCAACGGCACCCAAGCCAAGCGCAAGGCCAACTTCGCGGAGGTTTCCCTCACCTTCGAAAACACCAAAAACCTCCTCCCCACCGAGTACAGCACCGTTACCATCACCCGCAAGCTCTACCGCAGCGGCGAGTCGGAGTACCAGATCAACGGTGTCACCTGCCGCCTCAAGGACATCCAGAACCTCTTCATGGACACCGGCATCAGCTCCGACAGCTACGCCATCATCGAGCTGGGCATGGTCGATGAAATCCTCACCAACAAGAACAACGAGCGGCGCAAGTTCTTCGAAGAAGCGGCTGGCATCGGCAAGTACAAGATCCGCAAGAAGCAGACCCTCAAGCGACTGGAAGACACCGACGCCGACCTGGAGCGGGTGGAGGACCTGCTCTACGAAATCGAAAAAAACCTCAAATCTCTCGAAAAGCAGGCCCGCCGCACCCAGCGCTATTTCGAGCTGAAGGAAACCTACAAGCAGCTCAGCTCCCAGTACGCCTTCCTGATGATGCGCGACATCCGGGGGCGGCAGCAGCAGATCAAGGTACTGCAAGACAACCTGGAAGACCAGTTCACCCAGGTGCAGAGCGAATTGGCCGCCAAAGAGGCCCGCATGCAGCAGTTGCGCAAAGCCCAGGTCGATGACGAGCGCAACCTGGCCCTGGCCCAGGAGGACTTCAACAAGCACCTGCGCAAGATCCAGTCGGTGGAGACGGAGAAGTCCATCAAAAACGAGCGCCTCAAGTACCTGCAACAGCGTGAGGTGAGCATCCGCCAGCAGATGGAAAACGAGGGCCTGAAGCTGGAGCGCAACCAGGCCCAGCTCAAGCAATTGCGCGAGCAACTGGCCCGGCAGGAGAGCGAACTGAGCGGCCAGGCCGAGCTGGAAAATGGCCTCCAGGCCGAGGCCGACGCCCTGCGCCAGCGCTTCGAGGAAGAGCAGCGGCAGCGCGACCAACTGGCCGCTCAGCACCGCGAGCTGGAGGTAGAACTGCAGGAGATGAGCCGCGAAAAAGAGCTGGCCCGCGTCAAGGTGCAGAGCTTGGAAAGCGAGCTGCGCCGCGCCGAGCAGGACAAAGAGCAGCGCGAGGACGAGATCGACGCCTTTGCCGAGAAAAAAGCCGAGCTGGAAGCCGCCGTCGCTTCGCTGCGCAAGCAAGCGGAGGAGCTGGAACTGCGCCGCGACCACCACGCCGCCGAAGTCAAGCAGACTGAAACCATCGTCACCGAGGGCAAGGACCTGCTCTATCAGACCAACCGCGTGATCGACGCCAAGCAAAACGAGTACGCCCTCACCAAGTCGCTGGTCGAAAACCTGGAGGGCTTTCCCGCCAGCGTGAAATTCCTCAAGAAGAGCGCCGCCTGGATGAAGGAAGCGCCCCTGCTGTCGGACGTCTTTGCCGTGCCGGAGGCTTTCAAGGTGGCCTTCGAAAATTACCTCGAAAGCTACCTCAGCTACTACGTGGTGCAGAGCCGCGAAGACGCCACCAAGGCCGTCCACCTGCTGGCCGACGCCTCCAAAGGCCGCGCCAACTTCTTCATCCTCAACGACCTGAGCGACTACAAGCTCGATAACCAATTGTTGTTCACCCAGGCCCAGTCCGCCCTGGACCTGGTGGAATTTGCCCCCGAGTACAAAAAACTGGCCCTCTACCTGCTCGGCCACGTCTATGTGGTCAACGCCGAGGCGGACATTCCTGCCGACGTGCCTGAGGGGGTGGTCTTCCTCACCCGCAGCGGCAACCTGGCCCGGCGGCGCGTTTCGCTCAGTGGCGGTTCACTGGGCCTCTTTGAAGGCAAGCGCCTGGGCCGCGCTAAAAATCTGGAAAAGCTCGACCAAAAGCTGAAAAGCCTGCGCCAGCAAAAAAACAGCCAGCAGCGCGAGCTGGAGCAGGCCCAGACCCAGCTCGACACCTTGCAGCGCACCGATTTTACCAAAGACCTGGAGAAAGCCCGCCAGGCCCTGAGCGACCAGCAGCGCGACCTCTCGGTGTTGCAATCCCGGGAGCAGGAGTACCGCGAGTTCATCCTGCGGGTGGGGCAGCGCGCCGACGCCCTCAGCCAAGAGCTGGACCAGCTCCAGGAGCAAATGAGCCAGCTCGATCCGCAGATCAAGTTCAAGCTGGAGGAGGTGCAGCAGGTCAACAGCCGCCTGGCCCAGGCCCGCAGCGTGGCTGAGGAAACCGAGGAGGCGCTCAGCCTGGCCCAGAAGACCTACAACGAGTCGCACATTCGCCTCATTCACCTGCAAAATCAGGTGGACAACTCCACCCGCGAAATCGAGCAGAAGGAGCGCGACATCGAGGCTTTTGCCCAAAACAGCGAAGGACTCAAGCAAGAGATGGCCCAAGTAGAGGCCGACACCGACGCGCTGATCAATAGCAACAGCCAGGACGACGACGTGATCGTCAACCTGTACCAGCAGAAGAAGGAGAAGGAAGGCCGGGTGGAACGGCTGGAGCAGGCCCTGGCCCAGACCAAAAACAGCATCCGCCAGCAGGAAGACGCCAGCGCCGGGCAGCGCCAGCGCCGCGAGGACATCCAGACCCAGCAGGCCAGCCTCAAGGAGCAGGCCACCGAGATTCGCATCGAGTGGAACAGCCTGCGCGAGCGCATGTCGGTGGAGTTTCAGGTCGAGGTGGACGAGCTGAGCGAGGTGGCCCTCTTTGACCAGCCGCTGGATCAGTACGACTTGCCAGAGCTGAAAGCCAAGGTCCATCAGACCCGCGACAAGGTCCAAAACTACGGCGAGATCAACCCCATGGCGGTGCAGGCCTACAACGAGATGAAAGAGCGCTTTGACTTCATCACCGGCCAAAAAGCGGACTTGGTGGAGGCCAAAGTATCGCTGCTCAGCACCATCGACGAGATCGACCAGTCGGCCAAGGAAAAGTTCCTGGCGACCTACGAGCAGGTGCGGCAGCACTTCCAGCAGGTCTTCCGCTCGCTCTTCACCCAGGACGACACCTGCGACCTGGTGCTGATCGACCCCGAGAACCCCCTCGAATCGGAGATCAACATCATCGCCCGGCCCAAGGGCAAGCGCCCGCAGACCATCAAGCAGCTCTCCGGCGGCGAAAAAACCCTCACCGCCGTGGCCCTGCTCTTCAGCATCTACCTGATCAAGCCCGCGCCCTTCTGCATCTTCGACGAAGTCGATGCCCCCCTCGACGACGCCAACATCGACAAGTTCAACCACATCATCCGTGACTTCAGCGACGGCTCACAGTTCATCATCGTCACCCACAACAAGCGCACCATGGCCTCGACCAGCGTCATCTACGGCGTCACCATGATGAACACCGGGGTGTCGTCGGTGCTGCCTGTCAGCCTCTCCGAGATCGGCCTGGATGAAGCGGGGGAGGTGGTGGTGGGGTGAGGGGGCTCAAAGCCAATTTACCTTCCCAATTAATCCACTCCCATCATTCTCAAAAATCAGCCGCCCCACCTCGCGCACATATTTGAGCGGAATTTTGGGATTGTTGATGTCCTTGCCACCAGAGGCATACCACTTGGCTTCCCACTTGCTGTAATATAGTTCGAGGTCGGTCTGGGTTAGGTGATAAATTTCAAGAATCTCAATATCGCGATAAACCGCAAAAATCCAATCGACCTGTCGATATTTTTCGATGATCATCGGGTTGAGGTGGTGGTGGGTAGAAAAGCTCTTGGTAAGAGCGGTATTGACCGATTTCAGCTCGTACTCGTTACCATGCTTGTCGATGGCGTCGTTGCCCTCACGGCCCGGTAGGTTCTTCAGGTCCGTGATGAGCAGAACCTGAAGCAGCTTACCGCCATTGTCCTGAAAAATGTCATTGATTCCATATCGAGTGGCCAGGTCTTGATACACTTTAACGGAAGGAAACACCATGTTGAAGACCTCAATAGGACCATAGGCGGGATCAGCTTCCTGAATCAACTGTTCAGCTTCGTTGGTCTCTTGCGGTTGAAGTAAGTCGAGTACCTCTACTTTTAGTGCCTCTGCCAGCGATACCAAGACTTCCACAGAAATGTTTTGCTTAGCGTTTTCGATGTAGCCAATGTAGGTTCTATCCAAATTGGCACGAAAGGCCAGTTCCTCTTGGCTCAAGGCCAATTGTCGCCTATATTTATTGACGTTCTTAGCAATGGTAGAGAGCATCTGTTCCAGGTTAGCCATATCCTCCGCTTTTGCGTAAAAATGTGGAGTATATTTGGAGACCATCTCCGAATATATTCGGAAATTTTTGATATATTTGCTACATGAAAACCGCCTACTACACCCCCCTTGGCAGCCAACTCATCGGCGATGCCCTCGAAGCGCTGGATCAGCATACGGATGACAGCATCGACTTGGTGATCACCAGCCCTCCCTTTGCGCTGCTGCGCGAGAAAGAATACGGCAACCAAGACCAACAATCCTACATCGAGTGGCTGACGAGATTTGCAGCCAAGGTATATCAAAAGCTCAAGCCGGAAGGGAGCTTCGTGCTCGACCTGGGGGGGGCTTATCAGCGAGGCGTTCCCGTACGAAGCCTGTATAACTTCCGGATTCCCATTCACTTCTGCGATGAGTTGGGGTTTCACTTGGCGGAAGATTTTTACTGGTACAACCCCTCCAAGCTGCCCAGCCCCATCGAGTGGGTGAACAAGCGCAAGATTCGCGTCAAAGACTCGGTCAACAACGTGTGGTGGTTTTCCAAAACGCCGTATCCCAAAGCGGACGTGACCAAGGTATTGGCCCCCTACAGCGACCGGATGAAAAAGCTACTCGACGATCCAGAAAACTACTATACCCCTAAGGAGCGCCCCTCTGGCCATAACATCGGCAGCAACTTTACGGATAACGGCGGAGCCATTCCGCCCAACCTGCTGCAAATCCCTAACTCAGAGTCTAATTCCAACTACCTGGTCAACTGCAAGAAAGCAGGCTTGAAAGGGCATCCCGCTCGGTTTCCCGCGCGGCTACCTGAGTTTTTTATCAAATTTCTCACCGACCCTGGCGACTTGGTGGTGGATATTTTTGGCGGGTCCAATACCACGGGCTTCACCGCCGAGCAGCTCAAGCGCCGCTGGCAGAGCATCGAATTGGATGCCTCCTACGCGGCGATTTCTGCTTTTCGCTTTTTGCCCAAGGACTTCAAGGAAAAAGAATTTCTCAGCCTATACTACGCCGTCATGGCGGGCGAAAACATCAACTTGCGTTCGTTTTTGGTCAATCGCCGCATTGACACCGATCAAACGCGAGCCTTCATCCAGGCGGAAAAAGACCGGTTTGATCAACTGAATCGACTCAACAAAGCCCAAAAGCAGCAACTTGCCGTTTTGGAGCGAGCAGAGGCAGTGTTGAGCTAGGTGTGCTACCTGTCAGCCTCTCCGAGATCGGCCTGGACGAAGCGGGGGAGGTGGTGGTGCAGGGGT
>CAYVAP010000214.1:5676-7539 GCA_964449365.1 uncultured Bacteroidia bacterium | reverse complement strand
TACCCTGCCGATCACCAATTTCTGCGAAGGGGATACCGTCGCGATCAACTTCACGCACAATGCGTGTCCCAACAACATTTCCTATTACTTGATCTATTGGGACTACAACAATCCCCAACCTGATAACATTGACACCGTGTTTTCGCCTGGAATTTACTCGCACACCTACATCTACGATAATGCCACGGTGTGTAATCCTCCCAATATCAATCAAACCGGGCAGGTCAAATCCATTTATGTTTTTGCTGTAAATCCCTGCTACGGAGATGACCCAAACCTGTACACCAATTGGGTAAACAAGGGCGTATCGGTGGGCTATGCCCCTCACCCGGCCTTTGGCTACTCGCCCCAACCTCCTTGTTGGCCCGATGATTCCGTGATTAGCTTCACCAATACCAGTTGCCTGGATATTCCCTTCACGCCCAATGTGTTGACCTATGAATGGGACTTTGGTGATCTAACCACTGTCGATGACACCAGCACCACCAAATTTCCTACCTACACCTACCCCGGTCCTGGCATTTACAATGTCTCCCTGACGGCCACCAATGCTACCTGCGGCTCGCGCACCATCACCCAACCCCTCGAAATCCTCGAGTATCCCTTCGCCAACGCCCAGCTCAGCGACACCAATGGCTGCGTGCCGCTTACCCTCAGCACCACCAACCTCTCCGGGCCAGCGAACATTTCGTACCAATGGCAGGTCTTCCCCAACAACGGTGTGACCATCACGGCAGCCAATCAGGCCGAGCCGGACCTCACCTTCACCCAGCCGGGCCGCTACTTGGTGCAGCTTACCGTCAGCAATCCCTGCGGCACCGACGTCTGGAGCGACTCGGTGATCGTCACCGACGTGCCCGACGTGAACGTGGCCCTGCTCGATGACACCTGCGACATCGTGACCTACCTGCCCAGCGCCACGGTCGATGCCAACGAATGCGCCATCACCAGCTACTTTTGGGACTTTGGCCCCAATGCGGTGCCGCAGACCGCCACCACCGCCAATCCTGGCGCAGTGCTGTTCAACCCCGGCGCGCATGCGGTCAGCCTCACGGTGAGCAACTGCTGCGGGGTGGGCACCGACACGGTCGAATTTACCGTGTATAGCGCGGCGCTGGTTTCGGGTGGCATCGATACCACCCTCTGCGCCGATAACCCCAATATCTGCCTCACGGCCAGCCCGCCGGGCGGCACCTGGACCTTTCAGAGCCTCGTGGACACCACGGGCTGCTTCATCTTTCCGGGGGTAGGCAGCTACGTGATCGAATATGCCTACGACACCCTGGGCTGTAGCTTCGACGACAGCGTCTTCATCGAGGTGGCACCGCTGCCCACGGTGGCAGCCGGGCCTGACCTAAACGTTTGTCGCTTCGATACCCTGATCCTGAGCGGCGCGACGCCCGCAGGTGGTACCTGGAGCGGCTTTGGCCTGGTCCATGACAGCCTTTTCGTGAGCGATTCGGTGGACGTATTTACCCTGACCTACACCTACCTCGACAGCAACGGCTGCGAAGCCAGCGACACCCGGCAGATCACCGTCAACGACCTGCCCAGCGTGGACGCGGGGGCCAATGACACCTTATGTCTGGTCAATGTGCCGCAGAATTTGCCCACGCCCACGGTCAGCCCGACCGGGGGCACCTTTCTCTGGACTGGCCCTGGCATCACCAATTCCAGCACGGGCGCGTTCAACCCGGCCCTGGCCGGTGGACCGGGCACTTACTCGATCACCCTGGACTACGTCGATCCTAACGGCTGCGCCAACGTCGATTCGCTGCTGGTAACCGTGATTCCGCTCACGGTGCCCACGGTCTCGACCAGCGACAGCAGCTTGTGCCAAAATGAGGCGGCGGTTACGCTGGT
>CAYVAP010000214.1:0-5576 GCA_964449365.1 uncultured Bacteroidia bacterium | reverse complement strand
GGCCAATGGAGTGGCCCCGGCGTGATCGACCCCAACACGGGGGAGGTCGATATGAGCGCCCTCCCCATCGGCAGCACGGTCCCGCTGACCTACACCTACCTCGATCCGGCCACCGGCTGTACCAGCCGCGATGAGCTAGATTTGACCCGGCAGCCGCTGCCCACGGTGCTGCTGCCGCCCGATACGCTGTACTGCTTCACCCCCGACACGGTGCAACTGCCCACCCCCATCAGCAGCGGCAACGGCGGCCTGTGGACTGGGCCTGGGCTGGTGGATGCCACCTTGGGGCTCTTCGATCCGGGACAGGTTGGGGTGGATACCGTGCTGCTGACCTATTGCGACAACGACGGCTTTTGCGACAACTGCGACAGCATGCTGGTCTATGTGCGCGCGGCGGAGCCAGCCTTCACCAACCAAAACGACACCGCCATCTGCGTGGATCAAGCGCCGCTGGCGTTGAGCAATGGCTTTCCGGTGGGGGGCACCTGGAGTGGGCCAGGCGTGAGTGGCACGCTCTTCGATCCGGCGCTGGCCGGGGTGGGCCCCCATGCGGTGGTTTATTGCTTCGGGGTCGGCTCCTGCCGACGCTGTGACACCACCCTGATCACGGTCGATCCGCTGCCGACGGTGGATGCCGGGGTCGATTTTGCGGTCTGCGAAGCGGAACCTGCCTTCTACCTCGCGCCGGGGGCACCCACTGCGCCGGGGGCCTTCACCTGGAGCGGCCCCAACGTAACCCAGGTGGCGGCGGACACCTTCCTGTTCGATCCAATTGCACCGGGAAGCTATCCCGTTACCTACACCTTCACCGATGCCAATGGCTGTACCAACGCCGACTCGGCGGTGATCACGGTCAATCCCCTGCCGACGGTCGATGCCGGGCTAGACACGGTCTATTGCTTCACCCCCGACACGCAGCAGTTGCCCGTCGTGAGCTTTGCGCCCGCTGGCGGCAGCGGCCTTTGGACAGGTCCCGGCGTGGTGGATGGGGTCAATGGCCTGTTTTTGCCCTCGCTGGTGGATACCGGGGTCTATCAGATCAGCTATTGCTACACCGACGCGCTCACGTGTGCGCGCTGCGACACCGTGCAAATAACCGTCATTCGCCCGGACAGCATTTCGGCGGGGGCCGATGACACGGTCTGCCTCAACGAGCCACCTTATTTGCTGCCCGGTGCCTTTCCGGCCACGGGCGGCACCTGGACGGGCAGCGGCATCGTCAATGCCAGCACGGGGGAATACGATCCGGCGCAGGCAGGCGTGGGCATCGACACCATCGCTTACAGCATTGGTTTTGGCTCCTGCCAGGTTTTTGACACGGTGCTGATCACGGTGCAGCCCCTGCCCGTGGTGAATGCCCAGCCCGACAGCCTCTGCATCACTGATCCGCCGCTGCCGCTGCTGACGGGCCTGGCCTTTGGCGCGCAGCCCGCCTTGCCCAACGCCTGGAGCTGGAGCGGGCCGGGGGTGGATACCCTGTCGCCCACCAGCTATCAATTCGACCAAAATCTGCTGCCCGTCGGTAGCCAGATTGGGCCGCAGCCGGTGGTTTTCACCTACACCGACAACGTCAACACCATCGGCTGCACCGTCAGCGACACCACCTTCATCCGGGTAGATTCGCTGCCAGGGGCCAATTTTGCCCCGCCCGCCAATTTTTGCATCGGCGACTCGGTTTGCCCCAACAATCTCTCCACTGACGCGGTGAGCTACCTTTGGGACTTTGGCGCAGCCAACGCCAGCCCGCAGACCTCCACCGCCGTCAATCCCTGCGTGGTCTATCCCGACACGGGTACCTATGTGATCACGCTGATTGCCACGGCGGCCACGGGCTGTAGCGACACCTTCAGCCAGACGGTGTTCATCTCTGAGCCGCCCGTGCCGAGCTTCAGCCTTGCGCCGGACAGCGGCTGCGCCGTGATCGATGTGATCCCGGGCCTGACCGGGCTGGCCGTTGTGCCCAGCGACAGCAGCAACCCGGCTGGGGGCAGCTACTTCTGGGACTTTGGCGGCGGCCAATTGGCCAACGGCGATACCACCAGCACGGCGGTCAATCCCGGGCCGGTCTATTTTCCCTCTGACGACAGCACCCGCACCTACTACGTCACCCTGAGCCTGATCAACTTCTGCGACTCGGTGAGCTACGTCGATAGCGTGGTGGTGAAGCCCATTCCTGAGGTGTCCTTCGCTCCGGACTTCAACACCTTTTGTTCGCCCTTTACGCCGACCTGGTTCAATACCACGGTGGGCGAGCCGGACAGCTTTTTCTGGTACCTGGACGTGATTTCGCCTGCGACCCTGATCAGCACCGACAGCGCGCCTAGCAACATCACCCTGACCTACAACGGGCAGACCGATACTACCTACACTATTTTCCTGATCGCCACCAATGAATGTGGGGCCGATACCGCGCAGGACACCATTCGGGTGCTGCCCAACACGGTCGATGCGGCCTTCAACATCAATCAGACCAGCGGCTGTGGGCCGCTCACGGTGCGGGTGATCAGCTTCGCCAATGCGCCCAACATCAGCTGGGACATGGGCGATGGCACCACTTACGGCCCGCAGGATACGGTGGTGCATACCTACCTCACGGCAGATACCTTCCTGGTGCGGCACTTTGCTGATAACCAATGCAGCTACGACACCAACAGCGTACCGGTGATCGTTTTCCCTGACCCCGACATCGACGTGATCCCGGAAGATACCATCGTCTGCGCCTTCGAACCCATCACTTGGGTGGACACCACGGGCACAGCCAATAGCATCGGGTACCAATGGGATTTCGGCGACGGCAGCACGTCGAGCGCCACCAGCCCCACTTACGCCTACCCGCAGGGCGGCACTTACGAAGTGGTGGTCAACGTGGTCTCGGTCCTGAACGGCTGCCCAGCCAGCGACACGGTGGCGGTTACGGTGCTGCCCCCGCCCTCGGTGACGTTCACCACGTCGGATACCATCGGCTGCGTGCCGTTGACGGTGGATTTCATCAACACCCCTGCGCCGGGCATCGGCAGCTTTTTCTGGGAATTTGGCGACGGACAGACCAGCGCGTTGCCCAATCCGACGCACACCTACACCGCGCCAGGTGTGTACTTTGCACGCTTGCGCGGCTTCAACGCGGCGGGCTGCTCAGGGCGCGACACCCAGCGCATCGTGGTGCTGCCGGTGCCCACGGCAGATTTTAGCTACGACCTGCCCGATAGCTGCCTGCTGGCCGGGCAGAGCATCACGGCGGCCTTTACCAACCTCAGCACCGACACGGCAGTGAGCTACCTCTGGGACTTCGGCGACGGCAGCACGAGTACCCTCACCGACCCGAGCCATGCTTTCAGCGCGCCGGATACCTACCAGGTTACCCTGATCGTAACCAGCGCGGTGGGCGGCTGTGCCGATACGGCCGCCCAGGAGCTGATCATTTATCCGCAGCCGCAGGTGCAACTGGCCATCGACCAAGACGAAGGCTGCGAGGCTTTGGCCATTACCCTGACCAATAGCACCGACCCGAATACCTTCACCCAGGCGCTGTACGACTTCGGCGACGGTAATGACACCAGCCTGCTGGGCAGCACGGTGCCGCATACCTACTTGGCCCCCACGGGCGACACCAGTTACACGCTGAGCCTGAGCGTGGATTTTGCGGGACAATGCTTTGACCAGACCAGCCTGACGGTGGATGTGTTCAGCAAGCCGAGGGCGGATTTTGCGGTAGAACCGGACAGCGTGTGCGGTGCGCCTGCGCCCATCGCCTTCAGCGATCTGTCGAGCGATTTCACGGGCATCGCGCGCTACACCTGGGCCTTCGGCGACGGGGCCAACAGCGCGGCGGCCAATCCGACGCACACCTACGGCAGCACGGGCAACTATGTGGTGCAGTTGGTGGTGGAGAATCCACGCGGTTGCCGCGACACGGCCGAGGGGGCGGTGGCCATTATTCCGCAGCCTAGCGCTGAGTTGTTCGCCGATCGGTTGATTGGCTGCGTGCAGGATATGCAGGTGAATTTCCAGGATCAGCAGCCGACTGATTTGGCCACGGGCTACGCCTGGACCTTCGGCGACGGTAGCACGGCCACGGGCCGCAGTGTCTCGCATCGTTACCTGCAAGCCGACACGGTGACGGTGCAGTTGGTGGCCAATCATTCGAACTTTTGCTTCGATACCGCCACGCAGCGCCTCGAAATAGGGCCGGACGTGGTGAGCGATTTCGAGCTGACCATCGCGGGCGAATGTAGCGATGAGGTGGTGGTGATGCCGATCAACCAGTCGGCGTTTGCGGAGCGATACCGCTGGGATTTGGGTGATGGGACGCAGAGCACGGCGTTCGAGCCGATTGCGACGTACAGCTTTCCGCGCGACTACCGCATCGAGCTGATCGCGTACAACGACTACTTCGGTTGTAGCGACACCAGCGCGCAGGTAGTGGATTATCCCACCTCGGAGGCCAATTTTGGCTTCGACGTGCGCCGGGGCTGCGCGCCGCTGCTGGTGCAGTTTAGCGATTCTTCGGTGGGCGTGTCGGAGTGGACCTGGGATTTTGGGGATGGCTCGCCGGAATCACAGGCGCAAAATCCTATGCACATTTACACCCAGCCGGGGGTCTACGAGGTGGCGCTGCGCATCACGTACAACGGGGTTTGCGCTGATACCCTGACCAGTCCGGTGGTGATCGAGGTGCAGCCTTCGCCCGAGGCGGACTTTACGTTTACGCGCTACGAGACGCCGCCGGGCCTGATTCAGTTTTATGACAGCTCGGCGGTGCCGGGGGACTTTTACTTCTGGGACTTTGGAGATGGGAACTTTTCGCAGGATCGCAACCCCCTCCACCAGTATGAGTCGCCGGCGAATGTGGTGATCACCATGATCTCGACGCTGGACAATGGCTGTGCGGATACGGTGCAAAAGCCACTTTCGCCCGGGGTGAAGGGGCTTTTTGTGCCGACGGCGTTTATTCCGGAGGGGGATACCACGCAGGCGTATAGCTACTTTTTGCCAGTGGGCATCGGCCTGGCGAGGTACGAGATCGCGGTATTCGATCAGTGGGGGAATGAGGTGTTTCGGTCAAATGAATTGTCGCAGCCGGATGGTCGCCCGAGCGAGAAGTGGGATGGGAATATCCGGGGGGAGCCGGCGACGACCAATGTGTTCATCTGGCGGATCATCACGGCGCGGTTCAAGAATGGGGAGACGTACCGGGGCGAGCGGCAGGGGACGGTGACGCTGATCCGGTAGGATGGGTTGCGACGGGCAGGCTGGCTAGTCTCAGTGAGGGGCTTATTTTGCTGGGGGCTGGTCCATGAGCGGGCTGTTCGTGGGCAGGACCCGCACCCAACTGGGTAGATGGTGATAGCCAGGTAACGGCGTAGGGATCACCTCACCTATATGAACGGTCAGGGGGTATGAGGGTATAAGGGTATAAGGGTGTAAGGTGGTCAGGTACAGCATTTACCTTCCGTTCCTATTGGCTCACTCACCTATATGAACGGTCAGGGGGTATGAGGGTATAAGGTGGTCAGGTACAGCATTTACCTTCCGTTCCTATTGGCTCACTCAGTGGCCGCCCAAGCGGCTCACCTACA
>CAYVAP010000213.1:0-7551 GCA_964449365.1 uncultured Bacteroidia bacterium | reverse complement strand
AGATGGCAGCAGGCTGACTACTGGCGGCTCATAGGCTTCGGCAGTCCAGGTGAGCGTATCCACGTCGCAGGAGTTGGTCATGATCAACTGGATCACATAATCGCCTGCTACTTCGAAGCCAAACACCGGCGCGGCGACCCCGCTATCCCCCATGGCAAACGTCCAAACTCCTGGTACGGGCAAGCTACTGCCGTTGACGCTCCAATCATACTCGATATCCGGCCCTTGTAGCGATACGCTGTTGTTGGCGAAAGCCACTGACAGCGGCACACAGCCTGTCAACTGGTTGGGCTGCACATCCTCCACAATGGTATCTCGCACCTCCACGAAGGCACGTGCCGTATCCGTACCACAAACGTTGGTCTCTGCGAACCAGACATCGTAGGTGCCAGGCGTAAAATAGCAGTGTGTCAGCGTATCATTGGCTGGAGGAACTGCAAAGGGAACCCCTTCACCCGTAAAGAAAGAATTGGTCTGAACCGCATTGGTGAAGTTCACCGAGCGGTAGAGAAAGTCCACGCATTCGGTGACGCAAATCACGCTGTTGTCGGGAGCCAGGCGCACATCGGGCGCTTCGCGGGCCTCGATGGTCTGGCAGATAGTCACAGTATCACAAGCGCCACGAATCTCCACACAGACCAGACAGGTTCCCGCCACCGGAAAACTGATGGTCGGCTCGGCTACCAGCGGATTATTGGTGGCAGTAATCGGAATTACCCCCGGGCTGCTCACCGTCCATAAGTAGGTGAGATCAGGCCCGAAGTCGACGAAGCTGTTATTGGTGATCTGTACACCGAAGGGCGCACAGCCCACCGTGGTATCGAAGCTGATAAGCGGGTGAATGGTATCCCGCACCGCCACCTGCGCAAAGGCTGTATCTGCGCCGCAGATGTTCGAGTCGGTGTAATAGATGTCATCATACAGGCCCGGCTGATTGAAGCAGATGGTCTGAGGAGAAGGAAACGCATTAGCCGGAAAGATATCCGGGTTGAAAATGCTATTTGGTGGGAGGTTGGTGAAGTTGTTGGTACCATAGGTGAAGGTCACACACTCATCTAGACAAATCACCTGATTGCTTGGGTTGAGGCTCACCTGCGGCGCGGCATACGCATTGATGGTCTGGCAGAGGGTAACCGTGTCGCAGATCCCCTGGATTTCTACACAGACGAGGTAATCGCCCGGCGAGGTGAAGGTCAACTGCGGGTCAGCGGTATTGAGGTTTCCGGTCCAGCCAGTGGCAGGCGTGACTGACCAGGCGTAAGTTGGATCAGGCCCTTGAGCCAGGAAGGTACCGTTGGTGACCGTAATCGTCAGTGGCACACAGCCTTGGGTCAGGTCGTAGGTGATGTTGGGATTCACTTCATCATTGACCACGATGGTATCTCGTGCGGTATCGGTGCCACAGACATTGGTCTCGGCGTAGTAAGCCGGGAACACGCCAGGTGAGTTATAGGTTTCAGTAAAGGCCCAGGGCGCTACAGGTGAAGACGGTGGCGAGACGCTGTTGTCAAAGACGACGGTATGACTCGCGTTGAGATTGGTAAAAATCGAGGTACCCGTAAAGGCTACCGATTCACCCAAACAGATGGTATCGCTAGGCTCTAGATTGACGTTGGGGGCGATGTAGACGGGGACGAGGAAGGTGTCGCGGGCGGTGTCGCAAAAGCCGATCACCTCTACCGTGATCATATAGTCAGCAGGACCATCCAATTGAATCTCAGGCTCAGCGGAGGTGCTACTTGTACCATTGACAAAGCTGACGCCCGCTCCGACTGGTACAGAACTCACGGACCAGTTGTATTGTAGCGGTGGGCTGCCGATGGCAAAGGAGGTGTCTGAGAAACTCGCCACCAGCGGACCGCAGTTGTCCACATCGTCGAGCACAGGTGGGCTGATCCCCAACTGCACCGAATCGACGTAGCGCACCTCAATAGTATCAAACTTTTGTCCACATAGCACATCCGTCCAGACGACTGCCTGATAGGTACCTGGACCGCTCAGGCCATTAGCCCCGCTGACAGAATCGTAGTTCCAGCAAAACGTGTTGAACGGATAAGAAATAGGAATAGCCAGCGAGTCCGGATACGAAACATCCGGCTTGAACCAAATCTGGACCGTGTCGATCGGGCTAAGAATAAACAAAATCGGGTCTGGACACACGGTGATGTCAAAACACACCTGCGGCACACAACTTACCGGCGGGGTTGCCACCAAAGTTGGGTCAGGCTTGATTTGAACAAATACCTGATTGGCTGCAAAGGTCGCCCCACATGCGTTGCGCCCAAAGCCTTGGATCACATAGTCTTCCACGTTATCAAAGGGATCACAGACGTACGTGGTATCTCGGTCCATGTCATAGACGTGCTTGAAAATATCAGGGTGACCTGTGACTGGATAAGTAAAGATGTCTTTGTAAAACGTATCCACGATGCCATCGCCCCAATCGACAGTGATGGTATCCAGGTTGAAAATTTCTGCGTCGGTGTTATTAAGCACGAAATATACGGTGTCTCCTTCACACACATTGGGGGGACTCCACGGGCAGCTCGCGGGGTCGATACAAGGCTCCAGGTCAAAAGCAGGATTGCTTTGGTAAAATACCGTCCCGTCGAAAGCATCACTGCAACCAGTGGTAGGGTCAAACACCGTCACGGCGAATTCCGTGCGGCCAAATTGAAAGCCGTAGGGCAGGTTAGGCTGTCCTACGGTAGTATCGAAAGTCGTGGTATCCAGATAGGTAAAGCTCCAATAATAGATAAAATTTGGGTTGTAGCCACCGACAATGTCCAAACAAGTAGGCAAAGTCGAGCCGGCTACCCCGTTACAGGATCGCCAGGTCGCCGGGCCGATCTGTTGCATGTTCACCAAACAGCCCAGCAGCGGTTCTATGTTAACCGTCGGCGGCCCCACCACCGAGAGCATCGCCGAATCGCGGCTGACCCCACACTCATTCCGCACCTCATACACCGCCCAAAAATTCCCCAGGCTACCGCCGCAGTATTGGTAGGGCGACCCCGGAGCTGGGCTAATGGTATCCCCGTCGATGATCAGAGTCGTCGTGTCATTCGGCCCTACGGGCAGGTGGCCAAAGCTCAGGTCGATGCACGAACCAATACAAATTGAATCCTGGTCCCAGGCCACGCTGATGACCGCGCCTTCCAGCACCACGATGGTCACGGTATCGGTCTCTGCCCCACAAAAATTCGCCGCCGCATACACCACCTCATACACGCCAGGTGCACCATACGCATATCCATAACTCCCCCCCAAAAAAGCCGTCTCAACCGTTCCATCGCCTAAATCCAGGCTACTATCTGTCGCCGGATAGGTGCCGCCGAAGGTGAAGGTCACATTTTCCCCGATACACACCGTATCTGCCGAAGCCGTCAGCGAGATATTCGGCGCGTCCAGCACCTCTACCGTGTCCAGCGTGGTGTCATTGCCGCAGACATTGCGGGCCACGTAGCGGATGGGGTAGGTACCCACCACTGAGTACACTTGTGCATAGGGCGACCCTGGATCGAGAATGTTTCCCGTGCCATTACCCGCGTTAAACAGGCTATCATCCGCCGCATAGCCACCCACAAACTCCAGAAAAAAGGTGTCCCCCAGACAGATCGAATCCGTCGGCAGGATCAGCCCCGCCGTGGGTAGGGTGTCGATCTGCATCGGAAAGCTGCGCGTGAAAGTGTCGCAGGCGTTGAAGATCTGCACAGACACCTCGTAGCTCCCTGTCTCGGTAAACAACAACTCCGGCTCCCGATCGGAGGCAGTGGTGCCATTGTCAAAGGTCCAGCCAGTAGCAGGAATCACACTCCATGCATACTGAGCCGTATCCCCAGCCCCCATCGTGGTGCTGTTCACAAAGCTCAGGGTGAAGGGTGCACAGCCCTGGGTGGCATTGGCTGAGATATTCACCAGCGGCGTATCGATCACAAACACCGACAGGGTATCCAGACAAATCGTAACGCTGTCGCTCAGGTAAGCCATCAGCGTGATGGTCTGATCGCCCACCCCTTGGTAGCTATGCACCGCCGTGACAAACTCACTGGTCGTACCATCGCCAAAATCCCAGAGGACACTGTCGATAGTCAGCGAAAAACCTGTGTCAATCACTGTACTGACGATGATAGGCTCACCAATACAGACGGTATCGATCAGTGCTGAGGCTGAAAGCGAATCACAGGTCGATTGGCCCCATAGGGCTTTCAGGCTCATCAGAGCCAGAAAACAGAAGGTAAAAACGTGTTTCACAACAGAGGGGGTTGAAGGCACTCAAAAAGATGGGGTAGCAGCTTAGAAGTATAGCGGCCGCGGATATTTGCTATATGGGTGACACACGGAGGCGCCACATGGGCTAGCCTCCGGCAGATTAAAAATCAGAGAGATCTCATAGGCCCCGCCTGCTCCTAAACCAACGCCGCTGAAGTCAAAGTCATAGCTCAAGCCGATGTTATAGTTGCTTAGCCGCTGCTTCACAATGATCCCCAAAAAGGCGGTCATGGAATTGGTGTTTTCTAGATTGGGAAAAGGCCTTCGGCTCTTAAACCATATCCCACCGTACATCCCCACATCCTCCTTATTGCGAGGAGTAGTGGCCAGCATGGCCCCATAGTTTACCGACCAGTAGGTATATGAATCCGGGTCGGGCGAAAAGACCCCACTGATGGTCGAAGAGCTTTGCCAGTCCACCTTGAAAGCAGGTATGAGGGTCACCCGATTGAATTGCTCCAATTGTACCGAGCCATGAGCCGTCCAGCGCCAGGGAAGGCGGATATCGTCATTGCCGAGCAAAGACGAGCGTGGCTTGTTGATGTGGTGAGCTGCGACCCCAACGCGAAAGCCGATGTTCTGGGCTTTGCTGTAATGCCGGAAGCTCGCCCCCATCGCCGCACTCATGTAGCTGGCATACGTGTTTCTCGTGATGTCAATCGGTACATTTTGCGCGGAGACAATGCCAAAAAGCGGATCGAGCTGCCCCGTAAAAACCAGATTCTCCCAATTCAGCCGACGCTGATTATAGCTTAGACTCACCCCCAGCCGAAAATCGGTAGGAGTGCCTCGGGGATTGTATCCATTCGGATCGAGGTTGGCGATGAACGCATAGCTAGCTCCATAGCTATCCCAGCGAAGCTTTCCTTCCCCTTCTACACTTTGATTGTAGAAGGCCCCAAAACCACTATTGGCACAGGGTATCTGCCAGTTCAGGTTGAAGCTGTTGGTGGTAAATTTGCTGCGCCCTGGCTGTACCCGCCACCATTGGTCGCGTCTCAGACCGCGAAAGGTTAGCCCCTTGTGATAGGCTGTCAGGCTGGGATTTGCATAAGACCATGTGGCTTGTGTCTGTGAAAAAACCGGGTCTTGCGCATGCAAGGCTGGCACAAAACCGCATAGGCTGAAGAGACAGCCCATCAACGAACGTAGAAGTCTGTTCATTGGACAAGGGGGTTGATAGCACGTTTATCTGAAATGAAGCGACTGCATACCTGTCAAACCATCAGCAGTCATGCTGTTACACTACGTGGCGTAAGGATTGTAGAGCATTCTACTGGACATGAGCTTGTGGCGCGCTCGTTTTTGGACAAGATGAACAAGATGGGACAAGATGAACAAGACAGCTTTCAGGTGCTTATAATCCTGTGAATCTTGCAATTCTGTCTGAGTGGATGATGTCCAGTAATCTGATTGTAGAGTTGTAAGACACGATCACTTATTGATAACAAGGCCATTCAACAAATCAACCACTCTCCCATTCCACCACCTTGAAGGATAGCAACGATGAACCATGGTTTTAAATCGACTTTTAGTCGACTTATACTTCTGGGCGGAGAAACCTATGGAGACCAGTGGGATTTTCAACCTTGTAAAGGTCGTACCTTTGTAGCCTAACGCCGATTTTTTTCTCGACCCCACCTGGATCGAACTCAACAACCTGACGCCATGAGGCACCACTAGATTAGCCAGACTAAAAAATCAACTAAATTGGAAAAGAACAGGTAAAAAAATATATAGTTCCACTTTTTATGCAACGTAGCAAAAATCTAAACATACTCCTAGGTAAAAATGAGAAAAGTAGCGAAGAGGCTTATATCTGATACCAAACTTCAAAACAGGTGCTCAATTCACTACTGTCCGAAATTACAGCTGATTTTACAAGCTATCGCCGAAGCTGTGTAAAAAACGTGCTGATCCTGGTCTTGGCTTTATTGCGGCGAGAAACCGTCTGCCTCAATCGGCTCAAGTCAGAGGTAGGGGCGATCACGGGGAAAGTCGAACCCCAGCCTAATTCGAGTACCTACTGCCCGATGGTACCTCTTGGAAGCATGGGCAGCGTTGGTACCACTACTTGACACTGTGCGTGGTCTATGAGCAGGTGGCGATTCCCATTTTCTGGCTCAATCTTCATAAACAGGGTACCAGCAACTTCGGCGAGCGGAAAAAGCTACTCAAGAAGGCCGCTCAGCACTTTCACCTCAAGGACAAAATCCTGCTGGCTGATCGCGACTACATCGGCACCGAATGGTTCAAACTGCTCAAAGCCAGCGGTATCCCCTTCGTCATTCGCTTATGGAAGAATACTTACAAAGCAGCCATCAACCAAGCCCCGAGGTCCAAGTCGCCGAGCACATCCTGCCCCGGATTCATCGCAAGCTCTCGCGCGTGGCGTCCCCCGATCGATGGCCACCCCTCTACCTGAGTATCGATAGTGGATTCCGCTCCAAGGCATTGATCGGACAATGCCAAGGGCTGGGCATTCATTACATCGGAGTGCCCGAAAAGCCTCATGTCCTGCGTTTTCAGGGAGAAAAACTCAAAGTCAAAGACCTCATCCCACGCTTTGAAGCCCGCGAGAAGCAGGCCCATGACCGGGATACCCCCGAAAAGCCACCCTTCACATGGAGGATCAGGGTGCACGATCAATGTACAGGCCGCGACGTAACGCTGCTGATCTTCCGACTCAAGGGATCAAAGAAAGTCAGCGTCATCTTCTCCCCCAGCATCGAAATCAAGGCCAAAACCCTCCGAAGGCATTGGTTTGCTCGCACCAAAATCGAGCAGCTATTCCGAATCATCAAGCACGAACTCCAGATCCAGCGAAGCACAACCTACAACCGGCTCACGTTTCTCAAGCAACCTGCCTTTGCCCTGGTCAAAGCGCTACACGCACAGCTCTGGGTGCAGCAGCTCAAGAAGGCCCATCCCAAGCTGCGAAGAATCGGATACAGCGGCGCGCAGAACCTCATCGCATTCCACCAAATCGAGCGAGAGCAACTCGATCAGAGAGTGCAGATCTTAGCCCCGAGACATTTTGCAATAGACAAGTCGTGAAAAGTGCTGAAAATCAAATGATTCAAACCCATGAGAGAACGCCAAATTAAGCCGGAGATGAAAACGCCAAGTTAATTGGGCATCGCAGCCTGCGTAACGTAGATTTGCGGCCTATCTTCTTTATCGATCACCCCCCTGTCTTTACTGACCACTGCCCATTTCTCACTGTCCCCTGTTTTTACTGATCATTGACCACTGCCCATTGATCCCTGTCTTTACTGA
>CAYVAP010000212.1:0-7559 GCA_964449365.1 uncultured Bacteroidia bacterium | reverse complement strand
CAGTTTTTGAAAATTAATCATTCTGAATGGTGTTTTTCTTTAGTTGGCAGTAACGTCCAGTGCATGCGCCGCCGGGCTTCACCCGCCCTGCTTGGTCTTGCCCGGTGGCGTATGCACCCTGTTGTGGCCTCGTCGGGTTTCATTTCTGAATATCTGAATTTTCAGTCATTCTTCCAAGCCCAGATTTCCCTTCTTGGCCGGATCTCGCTCCGCCCCCGAGCAGTGCCCCGCTTGGGTTTTCATTTTCCGGATTTCTGAATTCTCTTGATTAGATTTTTGGTTCTCGTGCGGGCCTGGGGGCGAGGCACTGGCTTTTCCCGATGGGCCACAACGGTCAGTGGAGACGCCGTGCGAGGTACGAGCATGGGCGTCTCCACTTTGTTATGCACATTTATATTCAGTCTCGTCCTTCCAAATTAAAGATTTGAGACTTTTCTTTAAACTTTAGAACAACGTGAGAGATATCCTCTCTTTTCAATTCCTTATTTTTCACTATTAAATAAATTGCTTGTTCTGGGAAAATTGGTATTAATTTTTCTTGACTTTGCCCATCGACGATCCACTCCCCTTTGAATTCATGTGCAAATGAAATTTCTTTGGTCTCGAAAAAAATTACAATCAAGATATCTTCTTTCAGAATATATGAACGAGATTCGTACTTTTGTTCAGAATATTGATCTACAAAAAATGAACTCATATACAACGTGTCCTGACTATTGTTTTCAAAAAAAATGGAAACCCCTTTCTTCTTGAATGCCAAACCTATGGAATATTCGTCTTTGGCTGGAGCTTGGGCTTCAGTTCTACCAATAGTGGAGAAAAAAATACATGATAATATAACTGTCTTAATCATTGTTACTATATCGTTATTGGTGATCTGCGCCTGTTCGAATAGGAGAACTTTGTTGTCTTAAGGAGCGATTATGAAACAAAACATTTACTTTCTGAGTAGCCCCTTGTGGCTCATCGGTCGATCCCGTTCTAACGTAATCCAGACCGTGATCCAGGACTTCGTGAATGAATATGCACCCTTCACATGGATTCGTTTGTCCCCCTCCTTCTGATTCAAAAGTACCTGATTGGGCCCGAGAACGATTGACTAGAGAAAATGCTCGGTCGTCTCCTGGGACAGCAAAGGTTATTCCTTCCTGTTCCAGTTTGGGAATAACATACCCGCGCCCATCATACATAGGTCGATACACTGGTCTTTGCATCTCTACCCCATTTTCCTCTATGTATGTTTCATACTCAACCACAAGTGGATTCCTTGAAAAGTCAATATCGTCGTTCTCATATAGTCTTGCCTCAACCGTTCTGTTACTTTCTACCACTTCGATAAATCCATTGGCAATAGCTTGTTGATCTTCATTGAAACCTCCGGATACTTTCTTAAAAGCCTTCTTATCAAGCCTTAAGCGACCATCTTTTTTAAACTTGAACAAATCTGCACCCAACTGTTCTCGGAGGTAGCCTAGAACTATTTCTCTTTGGGCCTCATCAGCGACTACAAGTTCTCTGCCATCAGGGTCGATATAGTATATCGGATTATTCGCCACATAATTATACGGCGACAAGCCCGGATACTTCTCCGCTAGCGGATCGGGGCTGATAAACCGCGCCAATGCCGTAGCATCCAGGAAAAACGATTTCTCACTTCCGTCTCGCTTGGTAAGCGTCACCCTTCCCGTCTGAAAATCCAAGCGGATACGAACATAGTCCGCCGAATCAGGGTTGACAATCTCAATGTAATGACTCCCCGTCCGCTCTGCCTCGGTCATCAGCACAAATGAACTATCGCCAAACATGGCATAGGGGCTCAGATTCTTGGTTTCCGTGCGGCGAAATTGGCCGTCATTCGGGCCAAAATCACCTGTAAACGGTTCTGCTTGCCAGGGCTGCCAGATGACTAATCCCGCTGCGACGCAAGCGATTGTGAGAATAGCGATGAGTACATTTCTTCGATTCATGCTTAGGGAATTATGGAGTTTGAGCCATTCGTTGGGCGCGTTCGGCTTCCATGGAGCGGACCCAAGCGGCGTATTTATCTGCAGACATCTCGCGGTAACCCAGTGCAGCCATTTGGGCTTCGAGGGCTTGGTATGCGGCGTAATTGGAGTCGGAGTAAGGTGAGCGTTGGCGGCCATGCTCCTTCATGTAGGCCAGACCAAACTGCGTCAGGGTGTTGGCTTGGTGCATTAGGGCGTTGATGCAGTTGGGGAAATGGGCCAAAGTCAGGTCGGTGGCGACCAACCCCAAACTGTCGTAGCCAAATTTGTGCTGATAGGCCATGGCCAATTCTGTCAGGCAAAGGGCGACGCTCTCGCGTTGGCTCAGTTCCTTCATATACACGCCTTTGCGGATGCTCTCCGCCGATATGTCCATAGAGGAGATCATCCAGCTATCACTGGCAAATTGGCCGTTGGTCAATTCGATATTGACCCATTTGCCCTGCTCATCAAGGTGCTTGATGTAGAGGTGATTCGGGCCGAGAGCCAAATGACTTTCTGCGCCTATCTCATCCGAGAGGATTTTGTAGAGCATCGGCATGGATCGGCACTGGCCTGTGTGGGTTTCCAGCAGTTTGGAGACAAACAGTTTCTGGTAATCCTCCTCACCGTAAAAGTCCTCGAAGTCATAGCGAAACGACTCAAAGCCATTCATCGGATGGGACTTGGTGAAAAACTCGAAAAGCGCATAGTTGCCCGACGTTTTGTAATGGCCCAGCCCCTTACGCTGGACGAAGGCTTGCAAATCTCCTGCGATTTGGTCAATATCTCGGCAAAAAGTCAGGTAGTCTAAATTTCCCTCAAGGTAAGCCCATTCCACCAAAAACACGGCGCGTTTGAAATCCAACCCATTTTGCCCTTCTAGCATGGCTTTGATTTCGTAGAAGGCTTGGTTGAAATGGACATCCTTACAGACTGCAGGGGTCTCCAGGGGAGCCTGAGCAGTTTTCATTTTATTTTTTGCAGGCTCATTTTCCGGTGGGGCTTTGGAGCAGCCCGCCCACATAAGCCCTAAAATTGCCGCTATGAGTGTTTTTTTGAGCATGCTTGTTTTTTATTTTTTGTGCACAACGTCAGTACAGCCGCCGTGCCGATCGAAGGGAGGCATGGGCGGCTGTACGTTGTTATGGGCTTTTTCATTCCTTGCCCTGCTTGAATGTCGCCACGTTTGGGTTTACATATTTTTCCTTTTCCATTTGCAGGGATAGCAGCCAATCGGCATACATTTCCTTGGGCATCTGGCGGTAGCCTAGCTGATGGATATGGGCGTAGGCTTGATTCATTTGCTCAAAGGCTTGATCGGTTTCGGGAGATTCTGGGTTTTGTTGGGCAAGGTCTTGAAACTGTTTGGCGTAGGTATCTGCTTGCAAAAGCAGCGCGGGGATGCAATCCGGGAAATGCTGCAAAGCCAGCTTGCAGCACCGTAACACGAAGCTCCCATCATGATCGGGATACTTATGGGCGTAGCCCTGAGCCAAATCGACCACACAGAGTGCGATAGATTCTCGTTCGCTCAAGGTATTGAGGTATATACCATTCTGAATAGCGGGTAGACTGATGTAACCCGATGCCATCAGCCAGGCATCTACCGGAAAGGTCGCACTGGTCAACTCGGTATTGTACCAGCCTGTCTTCTCAGCGTAATGCTTGATATAGACGTGATTGGGAGCCAAGGCGAGATGTGCACGCACGCCCAATTCCTCACAGAGAATCTTGTATAGATACGGGAGTGAGTGGCAATTGCCTCGTCGGGTAGCCAACAGCTTCGAGACGAACATCTGCGACCAGTCTCGGTCGCCGAATACGTCCTCAAAATCGTACCGAAAAGGAGGAAGCGCCCAGACGGTATCATTGCGCTGAACTTCCACAGTATCCATCATGACGGCAAATACAGCCGCATACCTACCAATTCGGTTTTTATCGAGGTAATCATATTCAAGACCAGCAATCTGTTGCTGAAAAGTCTTTTCGGCGAGAAAGGCTAACAAGTGAATCTCTGATTGGAACCGTTCATAGGTGATCGGCTCTGCTAAATAGGCTTGTTCGGTTAGAAAGACAGCTCTACTAAAATTTAGCTCACTTTCTCCTTGAAGCATTTTTTCAAGACTATCAGCAGCTAGGAAATACTCAAATGAATTCCTGTCATTAGATGTCTGGGCAAGGCAATAGTTTTCAATGCCAAACAAGATTAACAGGACGATAATGAGCAATTTATTCATTTGCTTTTTGATGAAAATTTACTGTAGAACTATCTGGTTATATCGGGTATCTAACGAGAATCTCGGCCTCGCCATCAGTACCTTTTACGAAATAGTTGATTACCTCAGCCATATACTTTGGGATTACCCCCTCAGAATTCTCAGCTGCTGATTGAAATTCCGCAACAATACCAGTCAGTACGTTTTGTGGTAGACTTCGAACATCTACCCACTCAAAAAGCGTGTAGGGGTGATAAACAGGTAGTGCCATTCTATCCCTGTAGATTTTACTCAAAACAGATTGTGCCTGCGCCAATCGACCAAATATATCTTTTGGCAATTTTAAGTTGGGAGGCTCAATAAGAAACCAGAGATGGGGAAGTATCAAGCTCGCTTTGTAATGAAGGTACTTTGTAACTATTGTCTCTAGCGATGAGTTGTGGATTACTTTTTGGTTATGTAACGCTTCTTTTTTATTCATTAAATCTTGGATACAGAATTTTCGATCTTCTTCGACTCTACCGTCTTCAATTCCCAATATTCCAATGAGAGGAGAAGAGTAGCTTTTACCGTCTTTTCCAAGTTCGGTAAGGTTTTCAATCAAATCAATGAAAAAACTGAATGCCAATTCATCGTTCAGGCCTACCGATTGTTCTAGTTTATTGAAAAAAGAATTTTGCCGTAGCTTTTCCAAACTCTGTGTTGAAAGAACAACAAACTCTAGTTCAGAAGAAAATTGAAGTCCATTTTGTGACATCTGTTATTCAATTTGAGAGATTTGATCCTTGATGGCATGTAGGGACCGCTGTGAATCTCGATAAAGCCCTTCTTCAAGTCTAAGAAATGCTTTAGTTTGACCACTCGCGTTTGTGACGCCCTGCAACCTCTGAACTTGCTCGTTTAGCTGAGTTCCAAGCGGTGAGGCCATTACTGCATCAAATGCTGCTTTATCCACAACCAAGACACCTGCATCAACCACATTTGCGCGGTCGATGGTTTGCTCAATACCTCTTGAAATCTGTTTGTAAAGAAGAGAAACATCACTGCTAGGATCGAGCGTTTTCACTTCGTAGGCTATCCGACCTACAGCGGCCCTTTGATTTCCGAGTACATTCAAATTGGATTCTCTACGGTTACCCGCCAAATCAGTATGATGGACCTTTAAGTCAAACTTACCATCATAAATACTGAATAATTGGGTCTCTTGAAGTAAATCTGTTTGCAGTCCGCCTACTGACCTTCCAAAACTAAGGTTGCTGGGGATGCCATTAAGAGGTGTGACTGAACTTGTAAGTCGGTCTGCGAATAATCCCTCTCCAATTGCCCCAATTGCTTTGCCATAAGCATCAGAACCTGCATTTCCGCGAGTCCATTGATGGAAGTGCTTTAAGGATGTATTGTTTGCACCCCAAAAACCTCTCCATATATTTGGGCTGTAAGCTATGACTACTTTGCTTACGGGATGGTTTTGCGGGTAACTTGGAATTCGGCCATCCTCATCAATGAGCAGCAGGGGGTTGTTTAGGACATAATTATATGGACTCCACTCTGGAAACATATGCGCCAGCGGATCCGGACTCAACCACCGACTCGCCACATCCGCCGGAAAATCCAGGCCATTGCTATCTGGCTCCGCAAAGCCCACCACCTCCTGCGTGATGGTATTGAAAATCACCGGACCGATCTGCACCAGCGTATCATTGGGGAAAAACTCCTGATAGCGGCCCTGACTCAGGGTAAGCGGATCGGATTGTATCCCAAGGCGTTCGTAGGGGTTTTGGGCATGTAGCAATGGCTGCGCAAGCAACCACAGGCCCAACAAGAAACTCAATCGTCGAAGTGCTTTCATTGATCGGATAAGTTAAGGGTTCTCCAGGGATTTTCGCGGGCTTGCTTTTCCTTTTCGGCTTCGACTGATTGCCGCCATGCCTGATAAGCTTCTTCGGGAATGGACTGGTAGCCCAATTCATCGACGAGGCGATAATAGGCGTTGCGTCGCTGAAAGAGGTCCCATGCACGTGGATGGTTTTGTAGCTGCTCCAAAGGCGGCCTGCCCAACTGATTGGCGACATGCTCAAACAGCAGGGTGTAGTAATCCGAGCGCAGCATCTGGGCGTGGATGTTCTGCGGATGCTCCGCCAAGGCCGTTTCTGCGCAAGTGAGCATGAATGCATCTGGCCCCAATTTATACGCATAACCCTGCGCCAAATCGACCAGACATTGGGCCAGTACCCGCCTCGTTCCTAGCGTGTCAAGGTAAATCCGGCTACGAATGGCCTCGGCTCGCACAAAACCTGACCCCAAAATCCATGCATCCGAACTCAGGCGGCGATTGGTCAGTTCCAAGTTGTACCAATTGCCCCGCTCATCCTGAAAGCGCACATAACTATGCTCCGGCGAAAAAGCCAGATGAGCATCTACCCCCATTTCCTCAGCCAGAATTAGATACAGCAAGGGCAAAGAATGGCATTGTCCCTCCTCCGTAGCCAACAGCTTTGAAACAAACATCTTGGACCAATCCTCACGTCCAAAGATGTCCTCAAAATCATAACCGAAGGGGATATGCATGGCATCAGATTCCTTCCCGGCAGCCCGATAGCTCAGGGTATCGCACATCACTTGCTGCAAAACCAGCTTTCGGGCCAAGGGATCCCGGATCAAGTCCCTGCCTCTCAAATTGCTGCGAAGCAATGTGGACCAATCGCTGAATGTGGGCATCATAGTCCTCATTGGCCAAATGCCCTTCGAAGAAGGCATTTTCGACTAGGAAAACGGCTTGTTTGAGACTGATGGGAGCATCTCCATTTAGCATGGCTTGTAGGTCGGAAAAGGCTCGTCGGTAGGGCTGCGCTGCTGGCAGGTGCATACGCGATGGCAAGGCATAGGAAATAGGCTTTCGCTCAAGTGCTGCAATTTCCCGCCGAACTTCGGCCAATTGATTTTGCTGGCGTTGGCTATGTTGTTGCGCTTCTTGAATCAGCCGCTGGTTTTGGGCTTGAATGCGTTGTTGCTGTTGGTGGTGAAGGGCTTGTAACGGGTTTTGGGGTACTTGTGGGGCGGGAAGCCCATAAGTGGGAAACCCGGCAGGCTGTGGCGTGAGTACTTGGGGGAACTGACCCAGCAAGATAGGTAGCCACCCTATGAGAAATATTCCGTTACTGATTACTTTTCTGGCCATGCTTGGTTTTTTATTCGGTCGTGGCTCCAACTGGGAGCTGAGCCTGCTGGAAGCCTTGATAGTCAGCAGCCCCCAGCGAACCAACTCACTATCGACGCCACCACCTTTTATTCTTTGCGCGTAACGCTACGCTACCCGCTGTCCCGCGCAGCGGGATAGGCGGGTAGCGATTGTTAG
>CAYVAP010000211.1:0-7561 GCA_964449365.1 uncultured Bacteroidia bacterium | reverse complement strand
ACCCCTGACCGTTCATATAGGTGAGTGCTTCTGGTCAATGTTTTATGCGAATTTCAAATTTCAAATGGTGAATCACTTGATTTCGAAGGCGCCAGTCACCCCCTGTGTCCTCCTCAAGGGGGACCCCGCTTTCGATTGAGCGAAGCTCAACCCGGTCTGAATGCTCCCTGGAGGGGGCTACGGGGGGGGAAGAGCCGTAGAGACCAGCCCTCGCAAACGGAGTGGTCAGCCATTGTGCAGGCAAGCTGCTCAAACGCGGGAGATCGAAGGCGGCCTCTTCGCCACCGATGATGTTATTCTGCTCAGGTAAATTCGTACTTGGAGGCGAACAGTTTGCTCTCGGCAACTGATTTTCTGCTTGGTAGCGAAACCCTGCGGTAGCTAATCGGTTTTGTCACAAATAAGTACAACGATGAGTAAGTTGCCCGAGGGTTGTTACTTTTCCTTGGGAAGGTGTACCTTTCAGATCTGTCATTCTCCTCACTGCTTTTCTACATGTCAGAGCTTTCGTTCCAAAATCCTTCTGTAGATCCGGCGCAGCTCCCTGCCGTCAGCGAACAGCCTTGGTACGGCCTAGACCCTGATTATCAGTCGGCCCGGCAGATCGCCATATCGATTCAAAGCCTGGGGCTGCTGGCGCTGGGATTGGTGGCTATCACGCTCAACGGCGGTTGGCGCTTTCCCTGGGTGGTACTAGCCTTGGGATTGGCCTGGTTGCTGTCTATCGTGCTGCGCATCCTGTGGCTGCAAAAGGTCTTCCCGCGCATGCAATACGCCCTGCGCGAACGCGACATCACCTATCAGCAAGGACTGCTGCTGCGTACGGTGATCAGCATACCTTTCAATCGCCTGCAACATGCCGAGGTGAGCCAGGGCGTGGCGGAAAGAGCGATGAAATTGGCGAGCCTCAAGGTCTACACCGCCGGCGGTGGTGGCAGCGACCTGAGCATCCCTGGTCTGCCCCTGGAGCGAGCCTATGAACTCAAAGACTTTGTCCTCCAACAAGCTCATGAATATGACCCCAGCGCACCCCACGCCTGAAACCCGCTGGCAGCAGCCAGCTCGACAGGCGCAAGCAGCCATGGTCTTCATCGGGCTCAAGTACCTGCGCCGCGCCCTGCGCCAAGCTTGGCCGCTCTTCCTCATCGTGGTGCTGCGCAATGGCCAGGGAGAGCGCTTCACCAACTTGCTTTATCTCGCCCTCTTGATCACGGGCCTGCAACTGATCACCTCTATCGTCGCGTGGTCTCGCTATACTTTTTATATAAAAAACGATGAGTTGATGGTTTCGCAGGGCCTCTTTCGTCGCAAGCGCAGCAGCATTCCCCTGCCGCGCATTCAGAGCCTGCAGTTCAGCCAAAATGTGCTGCACCGACGCCTGGGCGTGGTGGAGGTGGAAGTTGAAACGGCTGGTAGCCAAGGCTCCGAGCTGTCGATGGATGCCCTGGAGCGAGACCGGGCCGAAGCCTTGCGCAGCTTCATCATGGCGCGCAAAGCCGACTTGCAACCCGAGGTAGCTTCTGCCGAGGAGGCAGCAGCGACTGACCCAGCCGCCACCGAAGCGCCCTCCAAGAAACCGGCCACTCTGCTACTTCATATTGCGCCCAAGGTGCTGCTCTACGCGGGGCTCACCCGCAATCACCTGCGCACCGCCGGGCTAGTGATCGGTGGCCTGCTGGGGCTGTACCAATTGACAGGCGATGTACTGCCGCTGATGCAACCCGATCAACTGATCGAGCGCCTCATCGGGGTGGCGCCGACGCAGCTCTGGCAGAGCACCCTCCTGGTGATGCTAGCGTTGGGGCTCGTCGCGGTAGTAGGTAGCCTCATCCAGACGGCGCTGCGCTTCTTCGATTTGCGGCTAGAAAGCGATGAGGCGGGCTTTCACTTGCAGGCGGGCCTGATCAATCGCCGGGAGCAGTTGATGCGCCACGAAAAGATGCAGTACCTACGTAGCTTGCAAAATCCTCTGCAAGCGCGCCTGGGCCTGCGCACCCTGCAACTGGTGCAGGTAGGGGGCAATCGGGCGGCCCGCCAATCGATGCAGATCCCTGGCGGCGATGATGAGGCCTGGGAGCGGGTGCGGGCTCGGATGTTCGGGGAAGAAGCAGAAGCTGGCATCGTCTGGTCGGGCATTCATCCGCGCATTGTGCGGCGATACCTGATTCAGTGGGGGGCCATTCCCGCCTCGATCGGCATGGGGCTGTTGTGGCTCAAAGTTGGCCCCTGGGCCTGGCTAGCCTTGCCGTGGATTGGGGTGGGCTATCTGCTCGGGCGCCGCTATTACCAGAGCTTCCGCTACGGCCTAAACCACCGAGTGATGCGGGTGAAAAGCGCCTTGTTTTTGCGCAGCGAAACCGAGCTGTGGCTATACAAGGCTCAGGCGGTAGCGCTCAACCAAACCTGGATCCAGCGGCGGTATGACCTGGCTTCAGTGGTCTTCTACATGGCCACAGGCAACGTAACCATTCCCTATTTGCCTCTCGCTGAAGCCGAAAAGCTCCGCGATCGTGTGCTGTATCGGGTAGAAGTGAGTCAGGAGGATTGGATGTAGCTCCCCCAGCGTAAATCATCGCCCAACTCCCTCAAATAAACGATCCCTGGCTACGTTTGCAGGGAAGAGGTAGATTTCCGGTCCTTTTCTCGTATCTTTGAGAAGCAACATTTTGATTCTTTTTCTTTGGCGATGAATATGTCTCTCGGGCGGTTCATCATACTTCGACTCTGCTATGAACGAGCATCCTACGCCTCCCAACGGCCCTCAAGATCCTGCGGACGCCTCGCAGACGCCCGCTTCGCAGCCTACGGCTGGACGGCCTAGCAAGCCAACCCCTCTCACCAAGCCCCAAGCCAGCTATCAGTGGCCACGGCGGGTGTTTATCGGATTGGTGGGGCTTGTGGCCCTGGCCCTGTTGATTTTTGTGGTCATCATCGGCTTCGATACCCCCGGTACCGAAATGATCGATAACCCCAACTCCGATCAGTCTTCTCAGTTGATTTCTAGAGACGGAGAAGTGCTGCAACAGTACTACTCGGAAGAAAACCGAGCGGCCCTTTCCCTCAATGAAATCTCGCCCTACGTGGTGGCAGCCTTGGTCGCCACCGAGGATGTGCGATACAATGAGCACTCGGGTATCGACTCGCGCTCGTTTTTCTCTATCGCCAAAGACCTCATCCTGGGGGATGAAATCCGCGGCGGGTCGACCATTACCATGCAGTTGGCGCGCAACCTCTACGAAGAAGTAGGCAACGAAAGCAAGTATATCCGCAAGCTGAAGGAGTACGTGACCTCGGCCAAGATCGAGCGACGCTACACCAAACGCGAGATTATGGAGGCCTACCTCAACACGGTCAACATTTACGGCAACTCCTACGGCATCGAGACTACTTCGAATCGCCTCTTCGACAAGCGTGCCCGTGATCTCGCCATTGAGGAGGCCGCCCTGGTGGTGGGCATGCTCAAGGGACAAGGGGTGTACAATCCTTTCAAGTACCCAGAGCGCACCCAGAGTCGCCGCAACTTGATCCTCGATCAGATGGTGAAATACTACGAGCAAAGCCGCGACCCCATCATCGATACCCTTGATTTTGACAGCCTCAAGCAGATTCCGATCAGTCAGGGGCTAGCCAAGCAGGAGCAAACCCACATCAAGGGCATCGCGCCTTATTTTCGTGAATATGCCCGCGAGTGGCTCAAGCAGTGGTGCGCCGATCCAGCCAACCGCAAGCCCGACGGCAGCCAATACCAACTTTACACCGATGGCCTGCGCATACATACCACCATCGACGCACGCTTCCAGCGAGCTGCCGAAAAAGCCGTCGATGAGCATTTGAAGGGTCTACAAGCAGACTTTGACCGGATAGAAGATCGCGGCAATGAGCTCTTCAAGCGTGATCCGGCTATTCTCATCGACATGAAGCGACGCTCACCTCGCTACCTCCAGGCCAAAAAGGCAGGCAAAACCCAGGCAGAGATCGAGCAGGAATTTCGCAAAAAGATTCCCATGACCGTCTTTAGCTGGTCGGGAGACATCGACACGGTGATGAGCCCCATGGATTCGCTGCGCTGGTATGCCCGGGTTTTGGAGGCAGGCCTCATGTCTATGGACCCGCGCAACGGCTATATACGCGCTTGGGTAGGTGGCATCGATTATAAGTACTTCAAATACGATCACGTCAAGCAGGGCAAGCGCCAGGTGGGCTCCACCTTCAAGCCCTTCGTGTACGGCACAGCGGTGGAGGCGGGCTTTACCCCCTGCGACGACATGCTCAACCAACCGGTGACCTTTGACCTGCCCTCTGGCGGACGCTGGACACCCAAAAATGCAACGGGCAGTATTGGCGGCATCATGACCCTCAAGCGGGGGCTGGCCAATTCGGTCAACCTCATCACCGCCCGCCTGATGAAAGAAGTAGGCCCCGCCGCAGTGGCCGATTTTGCCTATCGCCTCGGCATCGAGAGCAAGCTAGATGAGGTCCCTTCCCTTTGCCTAGGCACCACCGACCTGAGTGTGTTTGAATTGGTGCGGGCCTACGCCACCATCGCCAGTATGGGGGTGCGCCACGAGCCGATTTTCATCACCCACATCGAAGACAAAAACGGCAAGCGCCTGGCCACCTTCGTGCCTCAGCAGACCGAGGTGATGAAGGACCGCGATGCTTTTCTTATGGTAGAACTCCTCAAAGGCGTGGTAGACGCCGGGACAGCTCAGCGCCTGCGCTACCGCTATAAATTTCGCAACGAAATCGGGGGCAAGACCGGTACGACCCAAAATCAATCCGATGGCTGGTTTATGGGCATCACCCCCAACCTGGTTACAGGTGTGTGGGTCGGCCACTCCGACCGCCGGGTACACTTCCGCTCCATTCGCTATGGCCAAGGGGCCAATATGAGCTTGCCTATCTGGGCCGAGTATTACAAAGAGCTACATGAAAACCCCTTGATCGGATTGCCCCAGCCGAGCTTTCAGCGCCCCCAAGGGGTAAACGTCAACACCTCTTGCTACACCCGCGAACAAGAAACCGAAGAGCAGGTGCCTTCCTCGGATAGCTTTGACTCCTTTGGCTCCTGAGCCAGACGCTCCCCTGTGCGAAAGCCACGAAATCTGCGTCCCATCACAAGTGAATCTCTCAGCTATGCCAAATCAGCTATGCAAAAGGGGAGTAGGAATCTCAGCACAGAGTGCCTTAGTGGTCCCTCATGTAGGGGTTGTACCTGCGGGGCAACCCCACTGCCCGGCCTTCACTCTTCTCCTCTAAACCCTCCCTAACCCAGTTCCACGCGATTGCCAAAGCGCTCTTTGAGGCGCTGATCGTGCGTGACGATGACCAGGGCCGCTTCGGCCTCCCAGGCGGTATCGGCCAGCAGGTCGATCACCTCGGTAGCGTTGTGGTCGTCGAGGGCCGAGGTTGGCTCATCGGCTAGCAGCAACTGAGGCCGATTGAGCACCGCCCGCGCGATAGATACGCGCTGCTGCTCTCCCAAACTGAGGCGATGAGTGGGCTGGTCGAGCTTGGTAGCGAGCCCCAGGCGGGCCAGTAGGTCTTTGATGCGCTGACCATCCTGACGGCTGCCCGCTAGGTATTGGGCCAATTGTAGGTTGCGCCCCACGGTGAGGGCCTGCACAAAGTGGGTCTGTTGGAACACGATACCGATGTGCTGGCCACGAAAGCGATCTAGCGCACGGGTAGACAAACCGACGAGGTCGGTATCACCGATCAGAATGCTGCCTTTTTGGGGGGAAAGCAAGCCAGCCAAGAGATGCAACAGCGTGGTTTTGCCTACGCCCGATTGTCCCAGGATCAGCAGCGGATGACCGGCTGAGGCAGTCAGGTCTGGAAAAGCAAAGGACCGACTATCGGCCTCGGAATAGGTGAATTGAAGGTCGCGGGTTTGAAGCATGCCCCAAAGATAACAGACTTTTGGGGAGCTGCGCGTTAGGTAATGCCCGAGGATTTTCCTACTTTTGCAACACTATTGCAAAAAGCCCGTTGGTAGGCTGAGAGGAAGCTAATCGCTATTGGGTTTAAAGGTAAGCGTTTATACCAACCTGCCCGATCGTAACCTTTTGATCATCAGCATCTTCCACTCTCACCTAAGACTTCCAAACTTTCATCTAACCATCTGGGTTAGCCTTTTTCAGAAACGTCTTTCATGAATTTACCTCGCCTCCGCTCGCTGTACGCCGACTACGCTGGAATCATCGCGGCTGTGGTCTGTTTGATCCATTGCCTGGCTGCGCCATTGGTGCTAGGCGCTGCGGCTCACGGGCACACGCACACCCACGAGCATGTTGCCGATGGTCCTTGGTACTTACATCGGGGGTGGGACTTCGTGTTTCTCAGTATCGGTCTATTCGCAGTATGGTACTCCTCGCGGCACAGTCATCGGCGATGGATGAATCGCCTTCTGTGGGGCTCCTTTGGCTTTTTGGCCCTGTCGGTGCTGCTAGAGGCTAGCGGAGAGATTTTCCGATACCTGGTCTACCTTTCTTCGCTCGTTTTGGTCACGGCTCACCTGTTACAACTGCGTCAGGCAACCCGGGCTCATCGCGCCTCAAGGTATCGTCAAGCTAGCACCCTGCAGCGGCAGCAGGCGGAAACCGTCTAGCGACTGAGCCGTCAGAATCTGGCTTACCTGAGTCTCCAGGCCATGCCCAAAGTACCGCTCCAACTCCGTATTAGTCAGATATCCTGCGGCCCGTACCTTGGTGCTATCTGCTGGCTGCGGGCCCGAAATGGCGCTTCGCCAGTAGCCGTGGTATACAAAGCGAAAGGCATAGAGAAACTCCCCCGAATTGGCTAGTTGATACCGGGCCAGCAGTTCTGGTGCCCCGGCCTTGGGATACCGCAGCGCCAGCCAGCCTGCCAGGTCTCCTTCGGCAAAAGCCGCTTGGGTGCGCCATGGCTCAGGAAAGCGGCTCGATTCTCCTCGCTCCTGCAACGCCAGGTACAATGAGTTGCGAGACAGCGGTTGAGCGGCCAACGCCTCCCACACACTGTCATTTAGCGCCATGCCCCGGTCCAGGCAGGCCAGACTGGCTGCCAGTTGGGTGCTGGTTTCACCCCGGCGGATAGCCTGCATGAGCAGTTGATGGACTGAGGGCTGCTCCGCGTAAAAGGACAGCACGAAAAGCAGATGCTCACGGGCTTCTTCATCCAGGGGCTTGAGATAGCTGGTGCGCAACAAGGCCACCTGATCACGCAGGCTCTCAGGGGCTAGGCTATTTCCCTCCAAGCCTGCTCTCAACAGGCCAAAAACGAAGCTGCCATAGCCGGGCTGACTGCGCAGATCGAGCAGAGCTGGAAACAAAGGCCCAATCTGCTCGGGTTGTTCGAAGTAAGGGCCGAGCATCTGCCCCAGGATCTCGTTGCCGAGAGCAGGATCTTGGCTGAGCAGCCGCACCAAGGTTTCGCTGGCCAAGGCCCTGCCCTGCTGGGCCAGGGTTTGCAGGGCCAGTTTTTGCTGAGCGAGGGTAAAGCTGCGAAAGCGATCTTCGATCAGCGGCGGCGTCTCAGCATCGGGCAGCTCTGCCAGCACCCGCAGCAACCGACCGCGACT
>CAYVAP010000210.1:0-7572 GCA_964449365.1 uncultured Bacteroidia bacterium | reverse complement strand
ACGTGCAGATTCACCCCGCTTGCATCCCGCAGCACGGCGACTACCAGTCCAAGCTGACCCTGATGTCGGAGTCTCTGCGCAATGACGGTCGCGTATGGGTACCAGGTGATCAAGCGTGGGCCGAAAAGGTGCGCAAGGGTGAGGTGAAGCCCACCGATGTGCACGAGGACAAGCGCGACTATTATCTGGAGCGCAAGTATCCCTCCTTCGGCAACCTGGTGCCCCGCGACGTAGCTTCGCGCAACGCCAAGTACGTAACCGATGAAGGCCGCTCAGTGATCGATGGCGGAGAGGCCGTCTTCCTCGATTTCGAGGAGTCGATCAATCGCCTGGGCAAAGACACTGTCGAGTCGCGCTACGGCAACCTCTTTGAGATGTACCAGCGTATCAGCGACGACAACCCATACGAGACGCCCATGAAGATCTTCCCGGCGGTACACTATACCATGGGTGGTCTGTGGGTCGATTACAACTTGAGCACCAACATCCCTGGCCTGTATGCCTTGGGTGAAGCCAACTTCTCCGACCACGGGGCCAATCGTCTAGGGGCTTCGGCCCTGATGCAGGGGCTGGCTGATGGCTACTTCGTCATTCCCTTCACCATCGGTGATTACCTGGCCAGCCAGCCGCTCAATGAGCACCCCACCACCGATCACCCGGCCTTCAAAGAGGCCGAGCAAATGGTCGATGACGAGATCAACCGCCTGGCCCACAACCAGGGCAACCGCTCGGTGGATAGCTTCCACAAGGAGCTGGGTAAGATCATGTGGGACTACTGCGGCATGGCCCGCAACGCCGAGGATCTCAAGAAGGCCAAAGGTATGGTCAAAGACCTGCGCAACGAGTACTGGGAGAACGTGACCGTGCCCGGCAGCGACAAGGAGTACAACTCTGAGCTGCAAAAGGCCTGGCGCGTAGCAGACTTCATGGAACTGGGCGAGATCATGATCGACGACGCCCTGCAGCGCGAGGAGTCCTGTGGTGGCCACTTCCGCGAGGAGTTTCAGACGCCCGAAGGCGAGGCCCTGCGCCGCGACGATGAGTTTGCCTACGTAGGGGCCTGGGAATACCAGGGCTTCAACCAGCAAGAGATCATGCACAAGGAGGAGCTGCAGTTTGAGTACGTCGAGCTGAAAACCCGGAGCTATAAGTAAAGAGAAGTCAGACCACTTCGTTGTCAGAGGTCAGATGTAAGACCAAGTCCGTCTGACAGCGTAAGCGATCTCGCAGCGAAGCGGTCTGACATCTGCCTGTTTTTCAATTTTTAACCTGATAATCAACTTTTGCTGCCATGAGCGGAAAGGCAATGAAAATAAACCTGAAAATCTGGCGTCAGAAAGGCCCGCAGGACAAGGGCCAACTGGTCAACTATACGGCAGATGAAGTATATCCGGAAATGTCGTTTCTGGAGATGCTCGATGTCCTGAACGAAAAGCTGATCAACGAAGGCGAGGAGCCGGTTGCCTTTGATCACGACTGCCGAGAGGGCATTTGCGGTAGCTGCGGTATGGTCATCAATGGCACCGCCCACGGTCCCAATCGCATGACTACTACCTGCCAGTTGCACATGCGCTCCTTCAAGGATGGCGACACCATCTACATCGAGCCTTGGCGCGCCAAGGGCTTCCCGGTAATCAAAGACCTGATGGTCGATCGTAGTGCCTTTGATGCCATTATCCAGGCGGGTGGCTTTGTCTCGGTCAACACCGGCTCGGCCCCCGACGCCAACGAGATCCCCGTGAGCAAGGACGTGGCCAACGAGGCCATGAACGCCGCCGGGTGCATCGGCTGTGGAGCCTGCGTAGCCAGTTGCAAAAACGCCTCGGCCATGCTCTTCGTATCGGCCAAAGTCGCTCACCTTGGCGTACTGCCCCAGGGCAAGCCTGAGAAGATGCGCCGCGTACAAAAGATGGTGGCAGCCATGGATGAGGCTGGCTTTGGTAATTGTACCAACACGGGTGCTTGCGAGGCCCAATGCCCCAAGGGTATCTCCATCACCAACATCGCCCGCATGAACGCCGACTTCCTTCAGTCCAAGGTCTTCTCGGAAGTGAGCGAAGCCTGATCGGCCCTCTTTTAGATGAATTTGCGTGGGAGAGCATCCGTAGGGTGCTCTCCTTTTTTTGGGGGGAACTTCAGTACCTGTGCCTCGTGGCGACCATGGTTGAGAGGGTTTGGGGAGGGGGAGGTGGTCCGTGAACCAAGTACAGTTTCAGGCTGGCTGGTTGGATAGGGGAAGTTCAAATGTCCATATCAGACATGGCAGACATGGAAAAAAAGGATGTATGGCTCATGGTTGCCACCCTGGCTACTGCACGATGTCGTCGGTGGTTCCCTCTTCCTTTGATATAGCATTTTTGTAGAGGTCCATGATTGGAAAACACATATCAAAGTCATTCCAATCTAAATTCCCGTCTTTCATTTTAAATTCTTGGAATTTGCTTTCATTTAAATATTTGGTCGTGGCTCCAACTGGGAGTTGAGCCTGCTGGAAGCCTTGATAGTCAGTAGCCCCCAGCGAGCCAACTCCCTATCGACGCCACCACCTTATATTCATTATCAATCTCTTCTGCCAAGGAAGATCCTCGCGTGTATATTAATACGATGTTGGTGTCGAGCAAATAATTCATTTGTTACTTTAATCAAGCAAGGATAGTAGTTCTTCAATCGGCTCATGCAGTTCTAAAGCGTCCGCCTGAGACCTGTATTCTTGGTAACTGACTGGAGTATAGTTCTGCTCTTGCTTGATCTCTTCTAAGGAGACGTTCGAACGAAGAGGCCTTACTGCTTTACTTACATCCGGCAGTTGTGGTTCTACTCTCTGTTTGATTTTATTAGCTTCTTCTTCCAGTAGCGTGAGAACGGTATCATCATTGATACTCATGATCAATTCAATTAACCTAAGCTTGGTACTCTCTATGTCTACGCTCATTAGCTTATTTCTTGAAGATGAACCCTTCGCTTTCCGACTCTACATCTTCTATAAAGATAAGGACTTAGGGGAAAAGGATAAATATTTTCTTACAATTTATCTAACCTACTATAAATGAGCTGAATACAAATTCAAATGCTTCGTTTGCCTTGAGTATAATATCATCGAACGTTTAGTATATGAAGATTATGCGATTATGAAGCACTAGACTTTCGGTTAAGCACAAAGTTTGATACGAGCAAAAGACTTTATTTTAGCATTAATTCGTCTATTTTTTATATACATTGTTAGCGGCTCGTTGTTTTTTTGTCATTTGTTCCGTCATTATTATTCATTTGTTCAATGTCTTGTTTTACTGCATCAGCATTTGATGTCGGTGTAAAGTTGAAATAGTCGTTAAACTTTGAACTGTCGAAATAATAGTCTCGGTCATATTGGTAATTCATTTCTGCTACCTCTTTTAAAACAGGGTTGAAAAATCCAAGCGACTTGACTAACCAATTAGGTAAAACTGTATAGTTGTTTTTTGCACCCATTTCAGAGGCAAAAAGATTTATCCATTCCTCGCCTGTGATTTTTTGAGTGTCGGTTGGTAAATTCCAAATTTGATTAAAAGCTTCAGGAGTATTGCCAAGTATAGCCGTTCCTTTGGCAAGGTCAGGTACATAGCCCATCGAATGCAATAATTGAGTATTACATAACCATTGAGCCTTTTTACCTTTTACAAGATTGTCATATACGAGATTCATAATTATGCTGTTCTGTCTTGAAGTACCTCCAAAAAAATCAGGTGCTCGTGCTATAATTCCTTGTAAGTTATTTTTTTCTGTACTTTCCAAGATAAGTCTGTCAACCTCTGCCCGGATTTCTCCTTTTTTGCTTGTAGGGCTTATCGGTGAATTTTCTTTTATGTGTTTCACATTGTCTCCACCAATAGCATATACATTGTCGAAGAATACGAGTTTTGAATTATGTTTTAAACAAGCTGCTATTACATTCTGAATAAATGGTATCCAAGTCTGTCTCCATACTTTGGTCTTGTAAGGGAAACCAATTGTCACGTAAGTAATGTGTGAGCCATCTATCGCCTTGAATATGTCCTCCTTTTTGGTAAGGTCAGCTGGAAGTAATTCGTCAGTTGAATTGATTTTTGTAGGATTTCGGTTTACCAATCTTATGTCTGGAGTGTAGTCCTTCAAACTTTTAGCAAGTTCAACACCAATCGCTCCGCCTGCTCCTAAAATTGTTTGCTTCATATTATTGTGTTTGTTATTTGTCATTTAAAAAATTCAATTTGATTTAAAACGGTTCAAAACTCGGTTTGTCTGTCTTTACAATGCCCGATAACGTCCAGTGCATGCGCCGCCGGGCTTCACCCGCCCTGCTTGGTCTTGCCCGGTGGCGTATGCACCCTGTTGTGGCCTCGTCGGGTTTTGATTTCTTAATTTTTAAATTTTCAGTCATTTTTCCCACCCCGGATTTCCCTTTCAGGACCGATCTCGCTCTATTCCCGATCAGCGTCCCGATTGGCTTTTCATGTTCCGAGTTTCTGGATTTTCTTGATTGGATTTTTTTCTGATTCTCGCGCGGGCCTGGAGGCGAGGCACTGGCTTTTCCCGATGGGCCACAACGTCTGTACAGCCGCCGTGCCCGTAGGGCATGGGCGGCTGTACGTTGTTATCTCCTTTTGAGTTTAATCAGTCCAGTTCATTTTTTTTATTTGAATTCGATTAACTACCCCACTAGTAGTGTTGTACTCAATGTTAAGCCAATCGCAGGGAGATTTATATGAAGTACATCTTTCATCAAGAAAGTATGCAAAAATTGGGGAATCGTTTATGCTAGGGGGGCCTAGCAATAGCATAAGTTTCGCTGTATCCAATGATTGAAAGCAGCTAGATACGCTGTTTTGTTGGACGAAGCTAGCTAGGTTATCGCCCATCTGATAATAACTATCTCCTCGGCTTCTTTTTTCTTTCCATTCGGTAAGAACTAATGCTTTAAATTCCTCGCATTCTGATGGAACTTCCACTGCTCCAACTGTTGATTGATAGGCTGTTTTGCAATGACAGCAAAGCAGCATGCTGACTGCACAGAACAAAGCCTGCGTTATTGAGTATCTCATTGCTTGACAACTTTGAGGTACTCAATCCGATCATCTGACGATATCTGGAGTAGGTAAATCCCTGATGGCAATGCTCCTAATTCCAAATATATCTCACCACGGTGTCGTATTGGGGGAAGCACTTGCACCGTCCTGCCTGCAATATCTATGATCCTCAACATGATCTTGCCGATCTCATGAAACCGTATTGTCAGAGGACCAGCAGTTGGGTTGGGGTATGCCTCGAATCCTACTGTTGGTTCTAAGTCGGAAAATATGCTGGTCAGCCGATCACAATCTGCAACTGCAACCGGGATCATAGGAGCCAAGGTGTCTGTCCGGCCATCACATTTATAGAAAGTTGGATGAGGAGCAGCACTTTCATTGACGATATAAATTCCTCCCTCTAGTTCATTAGGTGCAATGGTTCTGCGTTCAATTCCCGCAGATCCCTCAAACCACATAAGGTCTTCGGAATTATTGGAATGCAGAAACAGGTGCGCATGTCCTAATTCATGAAGTGCTGTTGATTCAAAGTCAAATTCATTGGCCGGAAGTAAGAATGGATCTACTCCGGTGTACCAGTTAAGTGTGCTATCGAATACTATAGAGAAGTCCGTGAATGAATGTCGGGAAGGTATTGCCGAATTTAGGTCTGGACATTCCACCGAATTGGTGGAAGTACTCGCTTTTACAGTGACCATTGCTCCCGCTGCCAATTGTCCAGATCGAATATTAGAGGGCGGGGGTCTATTTATGTTGAAAGCAGGAATTGTGTCAATTATTGAGAAATTTATCCCTGTACCGCATCTCCATTTTACAAGGGCTCGCTCAAATGCCTCTCTAAATGGCGTCGCCAAACTTCGAAATGATGAGGTGTAATATATACTAACCCCTCCCTCACCATTTGCATCAGAAAACAGAATAGGTCTCCCCACATCCGTTCCACCATCATTGACAACCACATTTTTCAGCGCGTACTTGACCGTCAATGGATCATCGCTCCGATTGGGAAAGGGATTGTCTCGCTTCCAAACTCGGATATCACCCGTTGCGGCGGTATGGCGTACCGAGTCATTATCAGTAATGGATGGCACGATCACCCGAATCAATGTGTCAGACCATTCCAAGTAAGAAGAATCAGAATCAAGCGGTTCATACCACCTTTGAGTTACTCCGCCCGAGTAGCCCTCATATTGTCTCGTAAACTGTACTTTACCGTTCGAAAAAATCCCATCCCGTTGTGGTCCGAAGTCCTCTCCCACAATCGTGATGGTATCTCCAATACCCGCCGCTACGGTGTCAGGTGAGAAACTTAGAATATTTACAGCACTCGTCCCAAACTGACTATACAGCGAGTCCTCTGCAAACACATAGCTAAACGGCTCAAAGGTCTGTGTCACCAATTCATAGAAACTGCTATTACCCTGCATCAACCCCTCGTCGAAATACACCTCTGGATTTTGAAAGGCATTGCCGATCTCCACGCTCAAGTTCAGTACCTCATCGGCTGCCATGCCAATGTCTTCCAATGAGCCGGGCGTAGCGTCAATCTCAATTTTGACCTGCGAAGCGGTCTCGTCGCTGATGGTCAGTGTGTAAGAGGTGCTAAGAATTAGGTCGCCCTTGCTGACCGAGATTTTGCCATTGGCGACCACGTTGGAGCCAAACACCTGCGGGTTGTAATCCAGATAGATAGCTGATTCTCCAAATTCGAAGCTGCCCCACAGGGTACGGGCATACACCTCAAAGTCTAAAAATTCACTGGCTGGACCCGTCAAGACCGGGTTGGCAAAGCCATAGATCAATGTCGGCCCATCGCTGCGCGCGCTGGTGCTCAAGCCTTTGCGCATAAGCCATTCCGTGAGGCGTCGTTCGTAATCGGTTGACGACAGCGATACCCGATCCTGCCCCGTCTGACTTTCGATAGCCTGGAAGACTCCTTGTTCGACGCTGCGATAGTGGTGAAAAGGTTCTTGCCCGGTGATATTACCCAAGTCGTCGGATACATATTTTACCATGCCCTGACTGCTCGCGTAGGCTTGATATGCACCTGAAACTACAGGAGAAGGAACCAGAAAAAACACGCCTTGTTCACCTGGGCGCAAGGTCAGCAGGTTCGTGTAGGTCTGCCGCAGGCCGTTTACCTCACCGCCATAGGTGATGACTTCGATCTCGCTGGGCAAGTTGCCCTTAAACAGTTTGAAGACTTCGAGCCGATGCCGCGTGAAAATTTCGTCCGGGTTGAGCTGAAATGATTCGCTGCTGAGGACTTTGGCCTCGACAATCAGTGTCGCTTGGTCGATGCGCAGGCTTAGGGGCACTTCGTACAGGCCACAGGTACTTTGAGCATGGAGTTGCTGAGTAATGGCGAGTAGAACCATCGCCACAAGAAATAACAGTTTCGTTTTCATGTAATTTTGACCGTTATGTGAATTTTTATTGAACATGCTGTTTGGTTTTGGTTGGAGATAACGGTTTGTGGAGACGCCGTGCCCGTAGGGGATGGGCGTCTCCACTTTGTTATCTCCTTTTC
>CAYVAP010000209.1:5150-7578 GCA_964449365.1 uncultured Bacteroidia bacterium | reverse complement strand
CCAAAGTCGCCTCACTCCACCCGAAAGCGCACCCCCGCATACACATTGCGCCCAAAGATCGGCCCCCACACCAGCGAAGCATCGAAGTAGTCGCCGAAGGGCTGCTCGGCCCCCAGGATGGGCCGTTCCTGCCGGAAGTCCAGCAGGTTTTCGCCGCCCACGTACAGCTCCCACTGCTCGCCCAGCGCCTTGCTCACCTGGGCATTGACCAGCCAGAAATCAGGCGACTCCGTGGCGAGTTGAAACTGCTCGGGGTTGCGGTCGGTGTCGGGCAGGCGCTGCGCCCCCTGCCAGTTGACGGTGAGGTCAAACACCCAGTCGTTGCGCGTGGTGTAGGCCAGGTTCATGAAAGCGCGATGGGTGGGCACCAGCGGCTTGCTGCGCAGGTCGCCGTCGTAGGTGCTGCGCACGTCCAGCCAGCGATAGGCCAGGCGTAGGTCCAGAAACTTGATCAGCTCGTAGTCGAGCTGGGCCTGGATGCTGTTGGAAAACGACGGCCCATCGAGGTTGTAAAAAGCCACCTGCTGCGGGTTGCGGTCGCGGTCGATCACGATCTGGTTGACAAACTCCGTGCGGTAATAGTCCAGGGTAAAAGCGCCCTCTCGGTAGTCCAGGCGGAAGGTCTGGGTGAGGTTCAGCCCGGCGTTCCAGGCCACCTCAGGGCGCAGACCGTAAGGGAGGGTCGGGTCTTCCCCTTCGATTACGATTTGTCGGTTGCTGGCAAATAGACCCATATTTTCCGCCAGGATGCTGGCCGTGCGCTGCCCGCGGCCCAGGCTGGCCCGCAGGGTGGTACGGTCGGCAGGCGCATAGCGCAGGTGCAGGCGCGGGGTGACAAAGGTGCCAAACAAGTTGTGGTGATCGACCCGCAACCCGGCCACGGCGGTGAAGCGCGTGAGGTAGGTGTAGGTGTATTCGAAGAAAGCCCCCGGCACCACCTCGCGGCGCTCGAAGTTGCGCTGGTCCAGTTGCTCTTCGTAGTCATCGTAGAGCAGGCTGGCCCCGCTGCGAAAGCTGTGGTTGGTGCTGCCCAGGATACCCTGGTACAGAAAATTGGCGTAAAAGGTGCGCTGCTGTCCCTGGTAGGCGAGCGCCCCAAACTCGCTGTCCTGCCGGTGGTGCAGGGCCGAGACTTGCAGCCCCAGGCTGCGGTAGGGCGCATTGGGAAAGAGCCGCCCTAGCTTGGCCCAGCCTTCCAGCCGCTCGGTGCGCAGGGCCATGCCCCAGAGATCCGTGGCAGGGTCATGTAGCTCAGGATCGAAGGCAGTCTCTCCGCTGACCTGATCGGTGTAGGTGCCCTTGATCCCCGCCTGGAAGCGCCAGGGCCCCTCGCCGGCGTAGCGCCAGCGGTTGAGGCCGATGAAGTGGGTAGACAGGGGATTGTCGAGGAAGCCATCCCCGTTGCGATCGTTGCGCAGCAGATTGGCTTTGTTGTGCAGCAGCAGCGCGGTGGACCAGCCACTGCTGTCAAAGCGGTGGGCCAAGTTGGCGTTGCCCTCCAGGCGGCCCATCAGGTTGACGTAGCCATTGAGGTAAACCCGGTCGGCGTCCTCAGGCTTACGCAGCTCCACGTTGATCTGCCCGGCGATGGCCTCGTAGCCATTGGCCACCGAGCCTACGCCTTTGCTCAGTTGCATGCTTTCCACCCAGGTACCGGGAATGTAGGTGAGGCCATACATGGCGCTGAGGCCGCGCACGTTGGGCATGGCCTCGCGGGTGATCTGGGTGTAGGGCCCCGCCAAGCCCAGCATCTGAATTTGGCGGGTGCCGGTAACCGCGTCGGTGAAGCTTACATCCACGCTGGGGCTGGTTTCGAAGCTCTCGCTGAGGTTGCAGCAAGCGGCTTTGAGCAATTCGCCCTCGCCGATGAGCCGGGTCTGCTGGGCATCGAGACTATTGATGCGGGTGGTTTGTTGGCGGTGGGTGATGTCCACCTCGGCCAGGGTGCTGGCGCGCAGCACGATGATCAGCGGCTCGCCGGCAGTGATCTGCACGGTGTCGGCGGCGTAGCCGGCGTAGTCCACCACCAGGGTAGCTGTTTGGCGGGGCAATTTGAAGGCAAAGCGCCCCAGGCTGTCGGTCAGGGTACCGACGCGCCCGTCGAGGCTGCGCAGGTTGGCCTGCGCCAGGGGCTGAGGAACGCTGCCCTCGCCCTGCCCCTGCACTTCGCCGGTAAATCCGTAGGTAGGCTCTTGGGCCAGGAGCACCTGTGCACCCAGCAGCAGAAAAAAGGTATATATCAATTTCATGATGACATTCGAAGTTGAAAGCTTTCGCCTTTGTGGACGGCTAAGGGGGTAGGGGGGGAATAAGGTCTATAAGGGGAATAAGGCGTAACCTTGAGCCCCTGCTTGCGAAGCACCTTACGAATCCCGAATCCCGAATCCCGAATCCCGAATCCCGAATCCCGAATCCCGAATCCCGAATC
>CAYVAP010000209.1:0-5050 GCA_964449365.1 uncultured Bacteroidia bacterium | reverse complement strand
CCGAATCCCGAATCCCGAATCCCGAATCCCGAATCCCGAATCCCGAATCCCGAATTCCTCCCCCCTTAGTGCACCTTTACGCCATCGCGGTAGCGGCAGCAATCGGGTAAGGTCTGATAAGCCTCATCGGTAGCTTTGACCAACTCCGTGTCGTGGCCGACCTTGGCCACTGCCTGGCAAATTTCCTCGCGGTTGATCTTTTTGGTTTTGTAGATCACGCGCAGTTGCTGGGCCTCGGCGCTCCACTCGGCGAGTTTGACGCCACGCTGATACATGACGGCCTCTTCGATGCGGGTTTTACACATGTTGCAGACCCCGTTTACCGCCAAGGTATCGGTCATGACTTTGGGCAACCGCTCACTTTGGGCCTGAGTGGTTTGCGAAAAGAGGACGAAGAGCAGGGGCAGGAAGAAGAAATGGATGAATTTCATGGGAAATGAGATTGACATGAATGAAAATGATGAAAGGCGTCGATTCGCAGGAATCGTCGCTAGGTGGGAACATTCATGTCAGGCTCATCCGTAGGTGAGGGAGGCGCAATGCCAGCGCCAGCGGGCCACCTTGGGTGGTGGCGGCTCGATGGGCCAGGTCGCAGGCGCGACCGGATCGGCCTCATCGGTCAACGTGATCGCAAGGGGAAGCCCGGCCTCGGCAGGAAATAGCACTAGCTCGAAGGCTTCAGTGAGCTGTTGCGGCTGATCGAAGCTCAGCTCGATTTGCTCGGAGGCACAGCAGGCGCTTTGCTCAGCTGGACGCGTGCAGCTTTGAACAGTGGCGCAGCAGCTTGCTTCCGTCGCTGATGGGTCAGCGCAGCAGGCCATTTCTACCGCCGTGTACAGCTGGACACTGATCCCGGCCTTCTCGCACACATGCACATGGAATATCACCTGCAGGCTGACCAGTAGGTAAATTCCCAGGAGTAATATGGTGCCGAGGCGCTGTTTCATTGCGTCTAAGATACGAAAAACAAAGCAAAAAGATTTGCGCCAGGGAAACAAAGGGAAAAGTCATTCAATCTGTGGCATGCGGTTTTCGGTTCAATCATGATCATACGCGGATGAATGGTTGAGAGGCGCGTGATTGCGAGGGAGCGCAACCTCAGGGGAGGAATTGAGGGTGGCCCTGCTTCGCATTGTTCGCTACCCTCATGGTGCCTATCTTTGGACTGATTCAATAAATAACGACGATTCTACTCATGGATATCCCTTTCCTCACCGACATTGTGGTCATGCTGAGCCTTTCGGTGGTGATTATTTTGGTGTTTCAGCGCATACGGATTCCAGCTATCTTGGGCTTTTTGGTGGCGGGGGCGCTGGTAGGGCCTTACGGGTTGAGCCTGGTCAAGGCGGTACACGAGGTGGAGGTATTGGCTGAAATCGGTGTGATTTTTCTACTTTTTGTGATCGGGATCGAGTTTTCGCTGCGGAGTTTGGTGGCCATCCGGCGTACCGTGCTAGGGGGCGGCGCTATGCAGGTGGGCGGCACCATCCTGCTGACCGCTGGGCTGACTTATGGGCTGGGCCTGCCCCTGGCCGAGGCCTTTTTCATGGGTTTTCTGATTTCGCTGAGCAGTACAGCTATCGTGCTGAAGCTCTTACAGCAGAGTGGGCAGATTACCGCGCCTCACGGGCGCATTGCGGTGGGCATTCTTATTTTTCAGGACGTGATCGTGGTGCCCATGATGCTGCTGGCGCCCTTGCTCTCGGGCGAGGCCGAAGCTCCTGGCTTGGCCTTGCTGCTGATGCTGGGTAAGTTTGCGGCGGTGTTGCTGGTGGTGGCTCTGCTGGCCCGCTACGTGGTGCCTTATCTGCTACATCAGGTGGTGCGCACCCGCAGCAACGAGCTATTTTTGCTCACCATCATCGTGATGTGCTTTGCTACCGCCTGGCTCACTTCGGCCATGGGCCTTTCGCTGGCTTTGGGGGCTTTTTTTGCCGGACTGGTCATCTCGGAGTCGCCCTATCATCATCAGGCCACGGCGCTGGTGTTGCCCTTCCGCGAGATCTTCGTCAGCTTCTTTTTCGTCTCCATCGGCATGCTGCTCGACATGAGTTTTGTGATCAGCCACCTGCTGGAGGTGCTGCTCTTTACCACGGTGGTGATCGTGGTCAAAGCCCTGGTGCTGGTCGGAACGGTGCTGCTGCTGCGCTATCCGCTGCGCACGGCGCTGTTGACCATTCTTACCCTCTTTCAGGTGGGCGAATTTGCCTTCATCCTCTCGGCCAAAGGCCGGGAATACGACCTGATCAGCGGCGACATCTACCAGTATTTTTTGGCTATCTCAGTGCTGACCATGGCATTGACGCCCTTCCTGATCGCCTATTCGGAGCGGCTGAGCAATTCGCTGCTGGGCCTGCTGCCTCAGCCCTTTCAGCAGCGCATGCAGCGACAGGCCGAGGCTCAGGCTCAGAAAACCTCCTCAGAGCAGCCCTTGCAAGACCACCTGGTCATCATCGGGTATGGTATCAATGGGCGCAACCTGGCGCGCGCTGCCCGGCAGGCGGATATCCCTTACCTGATCATCGAGCTGAATGCCCAGACCATTCAAGAGGCTAAGGCCGAGGGCGAACCCATCATCTACGGCGATGCTACCCAAGAGACCTTGCTGCGCGAATGCCAGGTACATCGCGCCCGGGTGGTAGTGGTCGCCATCTCTGACCCGGTGGCCACGCGGCGCATCGTCTCGCAGGTACGCGAGATGACAAGCAGCGCCCACTTGATCGTGCGCACTCGCTACGTGGCTGAGATCAACGAGTCTTTGCGCCTGGGGGCCAATGAGGTGATCCCAGAAGAGTTTGAGACCTCGATCGAGATCTTCACCCGCGTGCTGGGCCGCTACCTGGTGCCCCGCAACGAGATCAGTCAGTTTGCCGAGCAAATCCGCGCCCAAAATTACGAGACCTTCCGCGAGCCACAATCCCACGCCCTGACGCCAATCATGCTGCCCGAGGTAGAGATCGCCACGGTGGTGGTGCAGCAGGGCGAAAACAGCGTGGTGGGTCGGACCCTGGCCGAGAGTCAACTGCGACAGCGATACGGCGTCAACCTGCTGGCCATCCGCCGGGGAAAGAGCCAAATCATTGACATCGAGGCCCAAGAGCGTATCCTGCCCGATGATGTGCTTTACCTTTTTGGCCCCCCGGCTCGCATCAATGCGCTGAGTGAGGAGTTGGATTGAGGGGGCTAGACCACTCACCGCGTTTTCCGCTTCGTACGCCCCATCATCGGTTTCGGGTAGCACCTATCAAAGATCGATTCTCCTCAAGATAATGGCTTTGCTTTTCCCGCCGAGCGGGATTTGCTTGCGCTTAGCCATGAGGGCCTTTCTGCGGGAAGAAAAAGGCCCTGCATGTAATCAATTTCGTTTTTTCCTCAAGGGTGGGGAAGATCGGTCCCTTCTCCCCCCGCATGTGATCCCTCCAACGGCTCATCACCCAGGTGATGGCCGACATGAACTGGCTCCTGGCCACTTACCCCGAAGAGGAGATTAAATCTGACATCTTGCTGCTAGCGGAGATCAACCAGAGCTACCGGGCTTCGCTCAAGATGTTAGGCGAGAGACTGGGGGCCCAAAATGGATGGGACTTCGAGATCTAGCCACAGATGGACCAGAGAGGCGCGGGATAGGTCGCTTGTAGGAGGCGCAAGCTTCGTGCGAGGATAGACCAGCTCGAATGGGGGCGCGCTAGTTGCAGATTAGCGCGGGCGGGGGGAAGGTTTTTTTTGGTGGGGACTTCAGTAACAGATGGGAGCGAAAGGATCAAAAGAAGGACTCAGCTATCCACAAGTTATGGTTAGAGTGGTCATAAACAAAAACAACAGACTTAATAGGGTTCTCACAGTCAGGCTTGCAATAACATGCAAAAAAGCTTTTTTCTCGCTCAATGGACTTTCTTATTTCTTGTATTAATTTATTTAGTTTTCGATCCCTTGTCGAATATTCAAGAACCATTTCTATCGCCTTATTATCATCCCTAGAGATTAGATGCGCTGGGATCCAACCTTGACTTTCCCACCCTGCTTTTTGGCTAATTTCAGCAAGATGATTTTCAAACTTTCTGGATGTATTTTCGGTAAGATGAAATTTCTCTATTACGAACCCTTCACCAAAACCTAACACGTCTTCTGCAATAGTTCGCTTCGTATATCCCGGCTCATTGACGCCAAGTATAATATCTAATTTATTCTCGTATGCACTATTGTTGCAACTAATGAAAAATCCCCACAGGATAATCATCTGGAATGAAATTGATCGAAGAAGCATACCAATCATTTATTTTTCACATCAACTAACTGTCCTTTTCCATAATAACGGATTTGATAGTCACTTCCATTTCCCGCGACAAAAGCTCCAAGTGCTGTGGCCGCATTACGTAATGGTCGGCCTAGTTGTTGATCAAAGTTGTAGGTATCCAGTAATCCATTATCTAGTCCTACTTGAACCATCCCGTCGCTGCTTAAAAGCTTTAGACGAATCGTTCCATGTACAAGACCTGTGGACTGATTCATAGACTTCGAGATATAGACCTGACTCCCATATACACCCTGTCCCGACCGATCTCCATGATCAGTCGGGACAGATGGCTTGGGAGGGGTGGATAGCTGGCACAGCCTCGTAAATCCGCGGCAGAGTTAAGATTGTGTCCTGTGTTAATTGGGGTTCACTAAGGCGACTTTAAACGTAGCAAAATACCATTTTTATTCAAATTTTGGTAGAACTCAGCGGAATCAAGCGGACCGACGACATTGGATTTAAGTATGCCATCTTCATCGATTCTGTTGGCGCTAATGTAACTCTTCCAGTCGATGGGGTGATTCTTATTAATTATCCAAAAGTAGGTTAAGGAATCCCCATAGCTCTTCGCCGATTCTGCAATTATATAATCATCGTTGCTGTTAACGCGAAGAATGGCAGGAGGTATCACTTCGGCGGCTCCTCCTCCTTCGTAATTACCAGATTTACTTACTACTATGCTGTAGTATCTATCTCCAGCGTATAGCCCATAGCCATCTCCCAAATCTTTATCTAGATTACAGGATAAACAACTAA
>CAYVAP010000208.1:0-7600 GCA_964449365.1 uncultured Bacteroidia bacterium | reverse complement strand
GCAGGTGGATTACATGGCAAGTTTAGGTTCATGCCATTTTATTACAAAGTCCAATCCATCCACGTCCTTACCCAGGTAACATTTTGCGCAGCCAGGTCGCCAGTCGCTCGATCACGTAGGTTTGTTCGTTATCCGTCAATCCAGGATAAAGGGGCAAACTCAGCCCTCGCGCATAGTATTGCTCCGCTCGTGGCAGCGAGGGTGGGGTTGCCTTGTCCATACGATAAGCTGGTTGGTAGTGAACCGGGATGTAATGAACTTGCGTGAATATCTGCTGGCTGCGCAAGTAGTCGTACAGCTCTTTTCGTCTTTCAGCTTGGATCACGTAGAGGTGGGAGGCATGGCCGGGGTGGGAGGGGGCGAGGGTAAGTTGCGCCGCCGCCAATGCCTCGTCGTAGCGGGACGCCAGCGCCCGTCGCCGGGCCAGGTTGGCTTCGGCGCGCTGCAACTGCGAATGTCCCAAGGCAGCATGGATGTCGCTCAGGCGGTAGTTGAATCCGAGCTCCTGCATCTCGTAGTACCATCCGCCAGGATCGGCTTGTAGCTCAGCGCGGTCGCGGGTGATACCGTGGTTGCGCAGCTTGAGCAAGCGGCGATACAGGCTTTCGTCAGCGGTGGTGATCATGCCCCCCTCACCCGCTGCGACGTGCTTCACTGGGTGAAAAGAAAAAATAGCCAGATCGGCTAGGCTGCCATCTCCGCAGCGATGAATCTGCCCTGTCTCATCTGGAAACCACCCACCCGGGGCATGACAACTGTCCTCAATAATGCGCAGCCCGTAGCGATCAGCGAGGCGGCGCACCCGGTCCATGGGTACAGGATAGCCAGCAAAATCTCCCGCCACGATGCAGTGATAGGTTCCCGGTGGAGCAGCCGCCAGTTTGGCTTCTACTTGATCCAGATCTAGCAATAAGGTTTGCGGATCGATATCGATCAGCTCTACTTCGCCTCCGGCGTAGCGGATACAGTTGGCCGAGGCTACAAAGGTCAAGGTCGGTACCAGCCAGCGCTGTCCCGGCGATACCTCCAGGGCTAGGGCACAGAGGTGCAGCGCAGCCGTGCCGCTGCTCACGGCTACGGCGTAGGGAGCACCAATGTACGCAGCAAAAGCCGCTTCGAAGGCCGCGATGCGCGGCCCAGTGGTGAGAAAATCGCTGTGAAGCACCTCGGTAACCGCAGCGATATCAGCCTCCGTGACTTCGGGGCGGGCGTAGGGGATAGGTCGCAACAAACAGGAGATTAAGGACTAGGCGAGCGCTTTTAGCTCGAAATGATACTGCTCGATCACGGGGTTGGCCAGGAGCTTTTTGCAGGCGGCCTCGACCTGCTCGGTGGCTTCGGCTTCGGTGGCCACATCGAGGGTCAGTTCGATCTGCTTGCCGATACGCGCTTGCGAAATCTGATCGAAGCCCAGGTTGTGTAGCCCCAGCAGGGTCGCTTTGCCCTGTGGGTCGAGTAGCTCGGGGCGGGGCATGATGTGAATGGTCGCTTGAAATGCCATGTGGGAAACGTGTGGATAATAAAATCTACCATCAAATGAAAGCCAGGCCACGCGCTCAGGGGTGGGAGTCGCCTGCTTTGCGCAGCGCAATCACTGAGAGGCCTAGGTAGAGCAAAAATACAGCGGGGGGAGCGAAAAATCGAAATCCGATCAGCAGCAATGCCGACCCACCGATCAGCAGGTATCGGCTGCGATTGTTGCGCCAAGAAAAATCTTTGAACTTGAGGGCCAGCAGGGGAAACTTCGCCACCAGCAAAAAACACAGCAGCGCTCCCAAGCCCACCAGTAGCCAGGGTTGTGCCAGCAACCCGCTCAACCAATGCCCCGGAAACCGCTCCGCAATCAGCCACAGCGAAATGACCAAGATGGTATTGGCGGGGGTAGGCACCCCGATAAACTGATCGGTTTGCCGCACGTCGAGGTTGAATTTGGCCAGGCGCACCGCCGAGAAAGCAGGGATCAGCAATCCCACGCCGATGGCTACCTGATGGGCGAGGGGAATGCTCCAGAAGCTTGCTTCCCCCGTGAAAACCGCCGACAATCCCCCCATCCAGGCCAGCACCAGGCCCGGCACCAAACCAAAGCTGATCAGATCGGCCAGCGAATCGAGCTCCTTGCCGATCGGCGAGGCCACGCCCAGCCGGCGCGCCAAGAAGCCATCCAGAAAGTCGGCTAGCAGAGAGGTGATGGTCAGAATCGCCGTCAACTGCCACCAGCCGCTCAGCACCGCCAGGATCGCCAGCACCCCACAAAAGAGATTGCTCACAGTCAGGATGTTGGGGAGATGGCGGCGCATAAGCAAGAAAATCAATTCTGGATGCAGGCCAAGGCAAGGTACGAGCTTCGACGTAGGAATGGAAACCCTGGCTGACAACTTCACGCAAAGATCTATCGTTTTTAGGTTTTGCTGATGTTTCACCTAACCAATTTGTTCATGCACCAAAAGTTTGTTTCCCTCCTCACCCTTCTAGCCGCGACTCTCCTCATTTTAGTTGGCTGTAAGCAGGATCAAGATGAACCAGAGCCGATCGAGCCGACGGATATGAACATCGTCACCGGCATTTATCTCATCAACGAGGTCGGTGCCCCAGTCGGTTAATACGGCAACCCAAATGAGCGAAGGGTGTCTTCCAACGCACTCCGCTACGCCAGGGCTTTCCCGGTACCTGCCCGAAACCGGCTCTCTGTAGAGCTGCAAATAGATAGTATAGATAGTAAGGTGAAGGTATGGCTTATACCTGGCAAACAAAACCTCGACTTCGCTGACACCAACTTTGCAAAGGCGCTGTCTGATCACACCTATGACCAGAAAGACCTTACTCAGGCTGCCGTGATCGACCAGAGCTTTGCCTCCGCCGATGGCTACCTGACCATCGACGTCTCTAAGCTGACGCCGGGCTTCTACCGCATGTTCGTACACATAGAGCAGGGCGACCTCCTCTTCTGGCAAAATATTTATATCCCAAGGCCCAATTCGAGTTGGGACGATCTCACAGCCATATTCGAAGCCTGGGAATGAACCGTTTGACTTTCCAAGCGAGAGCGCCACTCAGCCTAAGCTGAGCGGCGCTCTTTACACATCAAATACACTTGCTGATCTGATGTGAGCTTACATCTTCGCCAGCTTCATCAGCAGATCGGCTACGCGGCTGGAGTAGCCCCATTCATTGTCGTACCAGCCTACGATCTTGACCAGCTTACCATTGGCCTTGGTAAGTTGTGAGTCAAAAATACAAGAAGCAGGATGGGTAATGATGTCGGTGGAAACGATGGGATCTTCGGTGTACTCCAAGATACCAGCCAAGGGACCTTCAGCCGCTTTTTTCATCAAGGCGTTGATTTCTGCAGCCGTAGCCTCCTTGCTTACTACCGCCGTCAAGTCGGTGAGCGAGCCGGTAGGGGGAGGAATACGAGCGGCATAGCCATCGAGCTTGCCCTTTAGGTCGGGCAATACCAGGCCCACAGCTACGGCAGCGCCGGTGCTGGTGGGCACCAGGTTGAGGGCAGCCGCGCGGGCGCGGCGCAGGTCGCTGTGAGGTGCGTCCTGGATGTTCTGGTCCGAAGTGTAGGCGTGGATGGTGGTCATGTAACCCGACTCGATGCCAAAGTTATCGTGCAGCACCTTGGCCATCGGAGCCAGGCAGTTGGTGGTACAAGAGGCGTTGGAGATGATTTGCATCTCGGGAGTCAGCACATCGTCATTGACGCCGAGCACGACCGTAGCATCTACCTCGCCTTTGGCGGGAGCAGAGATCACGACCTTCTTGGCGCCAGCCGTGAGGTGCATGCCAGCTTTCTGGCGGTCGCGAAAGATCCCGGTAGATTCAACCACGACGTCGACATCCAGGCTGCCCCAATCAAGGGCTTCCGGGTTGCGCTCGGCGCTAGCCATAATCTTTTTACCGTTGACTGTGAGCGAGTCATCGTCATATGCTACCGTGCCGTTGAAGCGGCCATGGATTGAGTCATATTTGAGCAAGTGTGCGAGAGTGGCATTGTCTGTCAGGTCATTGATCTTGACTACCTCTACGTCGGCCTTGTCCAACAAGGAACGAAATACGAGGCGGCCAATACGACCAAAACCGTTGATACCTACTTTGATTGCCATACGAAATGGAATTAGTGATGGGGATTAATCAGTGGGATGGGCAAATTAACGAGGGGCCTTGGTAAAAACAACCACCTGGAACCTACCATTTTCGTGCTTCGAAATTCCTTTGCAATTATTCCCCTCACAGCGAAACCCACAGAGAAAAAATCCGTTTCACTCCTTCAGATTCAAGCGCAATCGATGGGTAAGTCAAAAAAATCCAAGATTTTTTAGCTGTTTCCTTGACTAGCTTTCTCTGCCGATCTATCTTTGTGGCCACAAAATCAGTAGTTCTTCTCACGTCCCGTTCGTCTAGTGGTTAGGACTCCAGATTTTCATTCTGGCAACAGGGGTTCGAGTCCCCTACGGGATGCAACCATCGCTCACTACCTAGGTAGTGAGCTTTTTTTGTGGAAAGTACGAAGATCTGACCGGTCTCTCCTGCTGCGTTCGAAACGAAGTGCTTGATCAATTCATAAATTCATAATATACTCGTAACCAGCGCGTTGAGTTTTGAATAACGAATTGTCAATTTCGAATTTTGAGCCCTAACTTTTTTCCCCAAAAAGCCCGGCAGGACAATCATTCCTACCGGGCTTTTTGCGTAGCGTCGGAGCTGGCTTCACAAAGCGGCGGATCTCAGGCCTTGCAGCCAGGCGCTTAGCGCTTGAGGGGTTGACAGGTTTGCGAGTGAAATATTCTCAGGGGAGTCGTCCGGGCGCCAACGGTAAGCCTTATCCTCATACACCCACCACAATGTGGCTGCTTGCTCGGTGGCAGGTAGCTGTACTCCGTCTTCGTTGATCGCGAGCGGTAGCCAGCGGTTTTCTACCACGGCATAGCACCAGGGCAGCAGGGAAGGAGGAAGGGCATGTTTCATCTCTTCAGTGGGAAAAGCAAGCTCCTGACTGAGGGTTGCCTGCTCGCCACGCTGCCAATAGCCAGAGACGCCCGGCTGTTCCAATTCATAAGTGAGACTCCACCCGGCGGGCGCGTCGGTTGCCCGGCGGTGGGCGGCTTCCCAAGCAGCCAGCTCGACTTCATAGGCACGGCGCGCCGCCGCGATGCGATTTTGCTGTACCTTCAGCACGGAGTCCTCGCGGCGAAGCTCGGCGACTGTGCGCTGATAAGCGGCCTTGCGCTGTTCCCAGATGCGCTGGGCCTCGGCCTCAGTTTCAGCTTCGAAGACCGGACGAGCCGTAACGCGCTTTATCTCTATGCCGCCCTGGGCGGTAACTCTAATAAAGCGCAACTCATAAAGCCCCGTTACGGGTAGTTTCCTCACCGAGACATCTTCCCAGCCATTTTGCGGCTGGGTAAGTCCCGCCTCCCAGGGATCGACCGTACCCGGGCGGGGCACTGCCTCCCAATAGACCTTTTGGTATTGACGGAACTCGGGGTACGCCTCCGGGTTGCTTAGCGACACCCCAAAGGGTCGCCTTGGTGGAGTCGGTGTCTTGGCGCCTTTGGCGATCAGGGTGTCAGCCTTCTGGTCCAAGATGGCCGGACGCTGAGGCTTGGGGCTTGCTTCCGCTGGTAATGGGGACACCTTGGACTTTCCCACCGGGATCCAGCGCTGTGCTTCGTCGTCCAGATGCTGGACGGCTAGCTGTGGCAGCTCTTGGGTCAATAGCCAGCTCACCCGCAAAGGATACCCCTCTCGCAATTGCAAACGGCGACCATCCTGAGTTGCATAGATCTCTACCAAGTGGAGAGCTTGCAAAGTCGCTTGCTCGCGAGGCCGGGGCACTCCTGCTACGAATGCCTTTTCTGGCCCGATCAGCACACGGTGGTGCAGCGAAACGGGCCCCTCGATCAATTGCCCACTACTATCTTGCCAGGCCGATGCGGGGATATGTACCTGTACCTGCGGAGTAAGCACGAGGTCGGTCGGCTCTGCCGAAGACACTGTGCGTAGCCCGCGCGGTAAATCCAGTTGCTCAGCCGCAGGCAACAGTCGGTAGGGACGCTCAGCCGCAGCTTCTTCCTTCGACCGAAACACCAGGATCCCCACGATCGCCACCATCACCAGCAGCGCAAAATGGTGAGGCTTGCGGTAGAGGTTGCGCCAAAACTCGAAGCGGGTATGGGTCTGGTACTGCCCATAGAGCGAATCGAAGTCTTGGTACCGCGCAATCCGATCCCGGTCTGGTAGCGGCGGGTCGATATGGATGCGGTATTTATTCATTCAACTGATATTCTTTGTTCAACATTCGATGCAACTTCTTCAGCAGGCGATGGACTTTGACTTTGGCGTTGGTTTCGGTGAGGTTGAAGATCACCGCGATCTCTTTGAAAGGTACTTTTTCGAAGAAGCGCATTTCGATCAATTGAATTTCTTCGGGCGAAAGGCTATCCAGCACGACGATCATGCGCTGCACGTTTGCGTGGGTGGGGGTGATCTCTGCTTCTTCGACCATGTCTTTGAGCGAAAGCGACTCCAGGCTCACCATGCGTTGCTTTTGGCTGTCGCGAAAGAACTGGTTGACCTCATTGGTAGCGGTGCGGTAGAGCCAGGCCGAAAACGGCACCCCCTGAAAGCGATAGCGCTTGAGGTTGGTCATGGCTTTGAGGAAGACCTGCGAGCAGAGGTCGGCGCTTTGCTCTTCGTCGCCTACGCGCTTATAGATAAACAGAAACATCTGCTCATAATATCGCTCGTAGATCACCCCAAAGCGCCGCGGGTTTTGTTGCGCCGCCCGGATCAACTCGTACTCCTCGCGCAGTTGCGTTTCGGTCAGGGATGGTTTCGGGGAGGTCAAATCACTGCTGTTTCGTTGCAAATCACCTGCATAATGCCGTCAGGAAAGAAAGTTACAAGGTATTTGGGAAAATTCCGTAAGGTTGTCCCGCAGGTGCAACCCCTGAGTAAGCCAATATGAACGGAAGATAGACACTGCGCCTGGTAAACGCATACCGCATACCGATGACCGTTCACATGGGTGAGTCGCGTTTTTCCACAGGTTTTCCACAGTCGGCGGTGTTCCGTCCAAATTCCCGCAAGTGCTTATCTTTGGGGCATCATACGCAAACGTACGCTTTTCCCATGATGAGAATTATTGCCTACCTGGGAATTTCCTGCCTCCTTTGGCTGGGAGTAACTCGGGCCCAATCTACCGACGAACCCGTTTCTTATCTGCTAGACGACCTCGAACTGCGACTCGATACGGCGGTCTACCGTTGGCAGAGCGATCAATTGCAGATTGGCGGTCAAGCATACCTGGCCTTCCTTTACGAAGAGGCCGAGCCAGTGGTAGCCCTGCATCTGCTGCCCCGCGAGTCTGAAGCGATTTTGGGGCTGGATCTGCTGAGTTCTGCTGACTACGAAGCAGTGGATACCACCCTGCGCCTTCCTGATGGTAGTTTTCGCACTCGGTTGAAACTCAGCTCGCTCAGCCGCAAGGCCGCTCCGGTGTTGCTGTATCGAGTGCGGCTTCGTACAGATACCCTCAATCTGGAAGTACCGCTTTTTCCGCTGGCCAACACCCAAGCTATGCTGGCACCTCAGT
>CAYVAP010000207.1:0-7621 GCA_964449365.1 uncultured Bacteroidia bacterium | reverse complement strand
TAAGGGTATCAGGCACTTTGGCCAGCCCCCCCATATTGGCTCACTCAGTGGCCGCACAAGCGGCTAAAATTACTTTCAACCTTCAACGTTGAACCACGAAACGAATGACTAGTGACTGATCGGCTTCGCGAGATGACTATCCGCGAAGCCGATGTTACCTTTCATCAAAGTTAAAAGTCTATCGACTTGATCAATTGCGTACCTTTGACTCAGGTCAAAAAACCGAGGAACAAGATCTTATACCAAACAGGTAGGTTTTTTGACTTTCGAGAAATGGCAAAAAGCCTTTCATGAATCGGAGAGGCAAAATACAGGGATAGGTGTGATGTAAGGCTACGGGCAAAAAGTAAAAAAAAGTCCAATCAGCGAGGAGTAGGTTGGCATCTTGGCCAGAGATTTGTTGAAAGAGGTTTGAAGATTGGGGCGAGATTGTCTCCTTCGGAGAATCGGATGATGCTATAACCAAATAATCAGAGAGGTCGATTGTTTTTCTTTCAAAATGCCACCAAATCTACTAGCTATGCAGGTCAACCGCATAAATGATCGGTTCAAGCCCTAGCTAAAAATAAACGGGCCGATAGATCGTACATTTACGTAAGTCCTTTCGGCCATGCTATGTTTTTCTCGATCTCGCATGTTACTCAGCCAATCAATCACCAAATATTATTCGGCATGCAAAGCAACGAGGCGGCTGTATCTGCACGACCCTCTCAGACTTCCTCCCCTTCACACGTAGGGGCCAAGGACTCATCCTTCCTCCCTCTGGTAACCATCATCACGCCAGCCTTTAACGAAGAGGTGATCATCAGCGAGAATCTGGCCAAGATTTGCGCCTACATGAGCTCCCTCCAAGATCGCTACCGCTACGAGGTACTCGTAGTCAACGACGGCAGCCAGGATCAAACTGGGCCTCTGGCCGATGCCTTCGCCAAGGAAAACACTCAGGTGCGGGTGATTCATCACCAAGTCAACCGCAACCTGGGGGGAGCCTTGCGCACGGGCTTTAGCCACGCCCAAGGCGACATCGTGATCGTACTCGATCTGGACCTGAGCTACTCGGTAGATCACATCGATCGCATGCTGAGAGAGATGGAAGCTACCGACGCCGACATCGTGGTGGCTTCGCCCTACATGAAAGGCGGCAAAAACACCAAGGTGCCCAAGGATCGCCTGATCCTCAGCAAGGTAGTCAACCGCATCATGCGGGTTACGGCCAGTACCGACCTGCATACCTTTACTAGCATGGTGCGCGCCTACAAGCGCGACTTCTTGCGCCAGCTCAACTTGAAGTCCAACACCTACTCCATCATGCCTGAGATCATCCAGAAGGCGCTGATCTTGCGCGGACGGGTGGTCGAAATCCCGGCTCACCTAGACTGGAGCTTTCAGGAGAAGGCGGTAGGGCGCAGCTCCAGTATTCGCATCTTCAAGGGTATCCTAGCGGGCCTGATGTCGAGCTTTATCTTCCGGCCCTACGCCATGTTCATGAGCGTAGGCACGGTTCTGATGGTTTTTGCGTTGTATATGCTGGGATGGATCTTTTTTCACGTCTTCGACATCTACAGCACCGTGGAGGTGATGGGAAATCTACCTGACGATCGCTTCAGTGCCGCGATTTCGCAAGTATTTTCTGAGCGGCCACATGTGTTTCTGATCGCAGGGATCACCCTGATGGCGGCTTTTCAGTTTCTGGGCATCGGGTTCCTTTCCCTACAAAACAAGCGCTACTTCGACGAGCTGTTTCACATCAGCTCCAACCAGCTCCGTCGGATCAAAGATGTGGCCGGATCATGATGAAGGTCGCAGTTTGAAGTTTTCCACATGGCTCTATTTTCATTTACCCATACCACGCCCGAGGCAACATCTACTCGTGCTGATGCTCCTGTGGATGAGCAGCAAACGCCTGCCTCCACGCCCCTCCAGCCATCGCTCATGAAACAACTGGTTCGCTTGGTTCCTTTGTTGGCTCTTTACCTGCTGATCCTGGCCGTGATGGTAAAGCCCCACTTCGTGGGGGATGAGTTTCGCTACGTCAGCTACACCGACCATTTGTTAGAAACTGGCACTTACACCGATGCCGCCGATCCTGTGCTACGCAATGGCCCGGGGTACCCCATCTTTTTGCTGCCCTTTCGAGCCCTCGATGCACCAAAATGGGTGATGGCTCTGCCCAACGTGTTTTTTTTGCTACTGTCGGTAGCCTATCTGTATCGCATCTTGCAATACTTTGCCCCAAAGCGTGCCCTGCTAGGGGCTTACCTGTTTGGGCTGTACTATCCGCTGTTTTTGTTCATCCCCAAGCTATCACCGGCGACGATCGGCCTGTTTTTGATCACAGGCTTTACTTTTCACTACCTGCAGGTGGTGCAGGCACGGGAGCTGCGCTGGCGCCCCTTGCTATTAGCGGGGCTGTACATGGGGCTGCTGATCATGGCCAAGTTTGCCTTTGGCTACGTGCTGATGGTCTCTTTGCTGCTCGCGGCGGTGTCGTTTGCCATTTGGCGCCAATACTGGCTGCTGCGCACCGTGATGATGTTTGGAATCGGGCTGACGCTCTGTGTCCCCTACCTCGGCTATACCTACGACCTTACCGGGCGCGTCATGTACTGGGGTACCAACGGCGGCGAGCAGTTTTACTGGATGACCTCGCCCTACGGCGGCGAGCAGGAGTGGGGCAACTGGCAGAGCTTCGAAAACCTCTTCAACCACAACATCCCCGAGATGCACGAGGCCCATTATGCGTTTTATGAGGAAATCAAACCCCTCAATTGGATGGAGCGCAACGATGCCTTCTTGGCCAAGGGCAAGGAAAACCTTGCGGCTCACCCTGAGGCTTACCTCAAAAACTGGGTGGCAAACTGCTTTCGGTTGCTTTTCAACTACCCCAACTCCTTTGCCCAGCAAAATGTATCGGCTTACTTCTACATCCTGCCCAACATGACCATCATCGTGCTCACCCTGCTAGCCATCTATCCCGGCTGGGTAGGGCGACGACACATCCCGCTAGAGATATTGCCCCCCACCATCTTCGTCCTGATCTACCTAGGAGCCACTACCCTGATGAATGCCGTACCGCGCTATTTCGTGCCGGTAGTGCCCTTTATCATCATCTGGCTCACCATCATCTACAGCAAGGCGGTGACGATTAAGATTAATTCGTGATTGGGAATTCGGAATTCGGGATTCGGAATTCGAAATCTGATCACCCCGATCACCCCCGATCACCCCCGATCACCCCGCAAAGCGTACTGATCACTGTTCACTGCCCACTGTTCACTGTTCACTGATCACTGTTCACTGTTCACTGTTCACTGCCCACTGACCACTGTTCACTGTTCACTGTTCACTGATCACTGTTCACTGTTCACTGTTCACTGATCACTGATCACTGTTCACTGTTCACTGTTCACTGCCCACTGACCACTGTTCACTGTTCACTGTTCACTGATCACTGTTCACTGTTCACTGTTCACTGATCACTGATCACTGTTCACTGTTCACTGTTCACTGCCCACTGACCCCATGACCCCATGACCCCCATCCGATTGCTCAGCATCGTCGGCGCGCGCCCGCAGTTCATCAAGCTGGCCCCCTTGACCCGAGCGGTGGCCCACTGGAACGAGACCCAGGCGCAGCCCATCGAGCACCTCACCTTGCATACCGGACAGCACTATGACCACAGCATGTCCGAGATCTTTTTCGAAGAAATGGAGATCCCGCCCCCCGATATCAACCTCGGGGTAGGCTCGGGCACACACGGCGCACAGACCGGTGCCATGCTCTCGGGCATCGAATCGGTGCTGCTGGAGCGTAAGCCCGATATGCTGATCATCTTTGGCGATACCAACTCTACCCTAGCGGGAGCCTTGGCGGCAGCCAAGTTGCACATCCCGGTGGCCCACGTAGAGGCGGGCCTGCGCTCGTTTAACCGCCGCATGCCCGAGGAAATCAATCGCATCACCAGCGACCACGTCTCAGATATTTTGCTGGCCCCTACCCCGACGGCGGTGGCCAATCTGGCCCATGAGGGCCTGGCCGAGCGCACTGTGCGCACCGGCGATATCATGTACGACACCGTGCTGCACAATCTGACGTTGGCCCGAGAAAAATCTGATCTGGTAGAGCGGCTGGCCCTCACCCCCAAGCAGTATGCAGTGGTCACGGTACACCGCGCCGAAAATACCGACGCCCCGGGGCGTCTGCGGGCTTTGCTCGATGGTTTCAACCAAATCGCGGCTGAGGGGCTGCCCATCGTCTTTCCCATGCATCCGCGCACACGCAACGTGCTGCCCCAGGTACTACCCGACTGGCAGCCCCAGGCCAACCTGCGCGTGATCGAGCCCCTAGGCTACCTCGACATGGTACGCCTGGTGAGCGAGAGCCGCCTGGTCATGACCGACTCGGGAGGCTTGCAAAAAGAGGCTTTTTTCATGCAGGTACCCTGTATCACACTGCGCGACGAGACTGAGTGGGTAGAAACCGTCCAAGCCGAGGGAAATATCGTCGTGGGGGCTGATCCAGCACGATTGATGGCTGCTTATCAGCACTGGCAAACCCGCCTGAACGATGGCCCGGTCGATTTCACTGAAGAGATTCGCAGCTACTTTGGCAGGGGCCGCAGTGGAGAAGAAACCTTGGAGGCGGTAGTCAAGTGGGTTTCAGTGATCAGTGGTCAATGATCAGTGATCGAGGTGATCGTACACCGTTGATCACCCCGATCACCAAAGATCACCCCCGATCACCAAAGATCACCCCGATCACCCCCGATCACCAAAGATCACCCCAATCACCCAAAGTCATAGACAATGAATACTCAAACCTCCACGCCTACTTTTGCTTGCCAGCAGTGCCACTCCCATCCGCAATCGGAGCGACTCTTCGAGGTAGAGGGTTACTGGGTGCGTGAGTGCCAGCAGTGCCAGCATCGCTTTGCGGAGATAGAGGTACAGTCAAGCCACACCGACCAGATTTTTGGCGATGACTACTTTGAGGGTGGCAAAGATGGCTATCCCGACTACGTGGGAGAGAAAGACCTGATTTTGAGCCACGGGCGTAAATACGGCCGGATCGCCAATCGCTACATGACGCCAGGCCGGGTGCTAGACATCGGCTCGGCGGCAGGGTTTATCTTGCAAGGCATCATCGATCGGGGCTGGCAGGGAGTCGGGGTGGAGCCCAATGGTCAAATGGCCCGCTACGCCCGCGCAGTGATGAAGTTGGAGGTACACAACAGCTCAGTGGAAGCCTTGGAGCTGGAGGGGCAGTTTGATCTGGTGTCGATGATCCAGGTGATTGCTTGCTTTCATGACCTGCATGCCTCCCTACAAAAGCTAGCCGACCTGACCAAGCCAGGGGGACACTGGCTGATCGAGACCTACAACAAAGATAGCCTCACCGCCAAATTTAGCGGGAAAGGCTGGCACGAGTACTGCCCGCCGAGCGTGATCCACTGGTTTAGCCCGGATAAGCTGCAGTTCATGGCGGCACAGTACGGCTTCGCATTCGTGGCCAAAGGCCGCCTGACCAAATACATCCGCTTTCAGCACGCCAAGACTTTGCTCGCTTACAAAATGGAAACCCTGCCGGGCGGCAAGCTCATCAACCGGGCGGTAAACTTGATTCCCGACCGATGGACTTTCCCTTACCCCTCAGAGGATTTGTTCTGGATGGTGTTGCAGAAAAAGGGCTAACTTGACCAATGGTCTAGCTTATTTACGACGCAAATTGTCAGCCCCTCACCTCAAGAGGCACATTTTCGGGATAACCGGATAAAAAAGGCTCCCCGATCATTCCTTTGCTTGCAGAATTCTGCGTACCTTCCATTTCAAAACTTGAAGTAGTTACTCGCTAAATTTTTAGCCGCTTATGAAGCGATTTGCCCTTACCGGCGTGGCTGGCTACATCGCCCCTCGCCATCTCCAAGCTATCTACGACACCGGCAATCAATTGATTGCGGCCCTCGACCCGCACGACTCGGTGGGCATCTTGGATCGGTACTTCCCCAACGCTGCCTTTTTCACCGAATTCGAGCGCTTTGACCGCCACCTCGAGCGGCTCAAGCGCGACCCCAGCCGCGACAACCTCGATTTTTTGTCCATCTGTGTGCCCAACTACCTGCACGATGCGCACATCCGGTTGGCCCTGCGCCTAGGCGCCAATGCCCTCTGCGAAAAGCCCCTGGTCGCCAATCCCTGGCAGCTCGATGCCTTGCAAGAACTCGAAGCTGAATATCCCGGAAAGGTGTACACCATCTTGCAACTGCGGGTGCATCCAGCTCTGATCGAACTGAAAAAGAAACTCGACGCCCTGCCCAAGGACAAGCGCCATCAGGTCAACCTCACCTACATCACCAGCCGGGGGCCCTGGTACCTCTACTCCTGGAAAGGCGACGTCGATAAGTCGGGCGGCATCGCCACCAACATCGGCATCCACTTCTTCGACATGCTGAGCTGGTTTTTTGGCAGCGTACAGGACAAAGAGGTCTACCTCTCTGAAGAGCTGCGCATGAGCGGCATGCTGGAGCTGGAAAACGCCGACGTTTCTTGGTACCTGTCGATCGACCGCCGCGATTTGCCCGAGGATATCGTCGAAAAAGGGCAGCCCACCTACCGCTCTATCACCATCGATGGCGAAGAGATCGAGTTTTCGCATGGCTTCACCGATCTGCACACCGTGATGTACCAAGAAACCATCGAAGGCCGCGGCTTTGACATGGAACACGCCCGCCCCTCCATCGAGTTGGTACACGACCTACGAACCATGACGCCTAGTCAGAACATCCGCCACGGGCATCCCCTCCTGCTCAAGCGCCTCGGCGCGGTGCAGTAGGCTTGGCCTCTGATCAGCATAGACCGCGAGTAGGGTGGCGATATCTCGCAGCCCTACTTCTCTCTTTTGGGGCCCGAAGCGGGAAAATTGACACCGCTATCTACCAAAAGCCCCGATGGTGAGAAGCCATCGGGACCCGTCAAGCACTTGGCTTTACTACATGAGACGAGCCAAAGGTCGGAGCCCACCGGCAGGAATGCATCTTTTTTCGCCGGGTGGCCATGGATGCTCGCCCAACAGCCGATGAAAAGGGCCAAGGCAGTGGATGGGCTTTCGCAAAGGCATGATGGCCCGCCCCCCATCAGCTAGAGATTTTGACCATTATCACTTTTCATATACCTTCTGGCCAAGATCTTCGTACCCTCAAGCGTTAAGAAAATGGTTGGCTTTTTGAGGAAATAGTTGGCTGGATGGCTGAGCCTTCGGTAACTTCAGCTCTGGCTGAGTACTGCGCATTGACGATTGACTCCCGGACGTGATTCGGGCATGAATGATTCCCCCCATGGACGGACAAAACGTAGCCATATACCTTGATTTTGAAAACCTAGCTATCTCGGCTGAAACGGTATACCCTTCAAAAAATAAACCCCTGGACCTGGGGCCCATCGTCGATTTCGCCACCACCAAGGGCGTGATCTGCGTACGCAAAGCCTACGGCGATTGGTCCAAAGCAATCTTTGCTCAGTACCAAAACAACCTGATGGAGCAGGGCTTTGAGCTGATTCACCTGCGCGAGACCAACTTGCAAGGCAAAAATGGCTCAGATGTGCGCCTAGCTGTAGATGTGATGGCC
>CAYVAP010000206.1:0-7629 GCA_964449365.1 uncultured Bacteroidia bacterium | reverse complement strand
CCCGATCATCCTGGCGCGCTGCACTACCTGATTCACGCCTACGACGATCCCGGCCACGCGGCCCAGGCCATCCTGGCTGCCGACCGCTACGCCGAGGTAGCCCCCGACGCCAGCCACGCCCTGCATATGCCCTCGCACATCTACGTGGCCCTGGGCCGATGGGCCGACGTGGTGGCCAGCAACGAAGCCGCCTGGCAGGCCAGCCTCGACCGCAAAGCGCGACTCGAGCTCGGCGGCAAGGCCCGAGGCTATCACGCCTTTCACTGGTTGCTCTATGGTTACCTGCAGCAAGGCAGGACAGAAGACGCCGCCCAACTGCTGCGCGACATGCAGCGCTACGTGGGTGAATTGCCCTCCCGCCGGGCGCGGGCGCATCTGGTATTGCTGCGCAGCACCTACCAGGTAGAAACCGCCGACTGGCAAGGCGAATTTGCCGATCTACCCATCGACATTGAAGACCTGAGCCTGCCCCTGCAAGCCCAGCAAGCCTACGTCGAGGGGCGTCAGGCCCACGCCGCTGGAGATGCGGCTGCTCTGCAAGCGCAGATTCACCGCCTGGACAGCGCCATTGCCGCTGCCGAATGGCTGGCCCGGCAAGAGGCCATCGCCACTTGCGGACCTTACCAAAGCAACCAGCCCAACCGCACCGACGTGGGCATTGCCGCCACCCTCAGCCTGCAACTCAAGGCCCTGGCCGCAGAGCTGAAAGGCGATCAGGCCCAGGCCGAAAAATGGATGCAAGCCGCTGTGCAGCGCGAAGCCAACACCAGCTACAGCTATGGCCCCCCCGACATCGTGAAGCCCGCGCCGGAAGCCTACGGGCGGTGGCTGCTGGCCCAGGAGCGCCCCAGGGAGGCATTGGCTCAATTCGAAGCCGCGCTGGAGCGTGGCCCTCGCCGCATCATGGCCCTCAAGGGCAAAGCAGACGCCCTAGAAGCAATGGGGCAAGCAGACGCCGCCCAAGGTGTCCGCCAAGAAGTGAGCGACACTCAGCTGTGAAAGGGGTATGGGGGGCATAGGGGACATAAAGGGGAAGCGCTCATGCCCCTTGTGATTGGCGTACTCAACCTCGCCTATATGAACGGTCAGAGGTATAAGGGTATAAGGTGGTCAGGCACAGCGTTTACCTACTGTTCATATTGGCTCACTCAGTGGCCGCCCAAGCGGCTATTTTTACTTCAACCTTCAACTCTCAACCTTCAACTCTCCCCCCCCCCTTGACCGAAGAACAGCTCAGCGAACTCGCCCCCGACGCCAGCACCCTGCAGCGGGCGCGCAACCTGGCCTTGCCCCATCGCTGGTCGAATTTGGGGCAGAATACCCAGGCCGTATGGGGTACCTGCCAGGGCAGCGGCCAAAGCACTTATCAGGTGGCAGTCGACCTGAGTGGGCCAGCCTTTCGCTGTAGCTGTCCCTCCCGGCAATTTCCCTGCAAGCATGCCCTGGCCCTGCTGCTGCTGCGCCTCCAGCATCCTGAGGTGGTACCCAACGGCAGCGTCCCCGCTGAGGTCTCGCCATGGCTAAGCCAACGCGCCGCTCAGGCCAGCGCCAAGCCCACGCCGAGCGCCGCTCCCGTCAGCGAGCGCCTGCAACAGCGCCTCGACAGCCTGGCAGGGGGATTATTGGAACTGCGCCACTGGCTCTACGATGCCCTGCGAAGTGGCCTGGCCGATCTGGCTCAGCAACCCGCCGAGCAGTGGGCGCGGCTGCGAGCCCGCCTGATCGATGCCCAGGCTCCCGGCCTGGCAGCCCGCATCGAAACCCTTACCTTGCAAGACGATCCCGACGAGGCGCTGGAGCAGATCGGACTGCTCTACCTCTACCTGCGCGGCTTTGAACGCTGGGAAGCATTGCCGCCCGATTTGCAAGCCGAGTATCAGCAGCAGGCGGGTATCAGCGTCAAAAAGCAAGAAGTGCTGCAAAGCACAGGGGTGGTCGATCACTGGTTGGTGCTAGGGCGACGGGTGGAGGTACAAGAGCGCATCGACGTGCAGCGTACCTGGCTACAGGGCCTGCGCACGGGGCGGTTGGCGCTGCTGCTCGATTTTGCGGTGGGCAATCGGGGCTTCGCATCGCACCTCAACCCAGGGCAAGCTATCGACGCGGAGCTGTGCTACTACCCCGGGGTATCACCGCTGCGGGCTTTGGCCCGACAGGGCGAGCAGCCGGTGGCGGCTCAAGCCCTCCCCTCGGCATTTGGGCTGGATGAGGCGCTTGCTCAGTATGCCCGGGCCCTGGGGCAGAATCCTTTTCTGGAACGCTATCCACTGCGGTTGCAAGGGATGATCCCACAGGTTATGGGGCGACGCTGGCAACTGCTCGATGCGCAGCAGCGGGCGGTGCCGCTCGATCCGGCTTTTCAGCGGGTATGGGAATTGCTTGCTCTCAGTGGAGGCGGGCCCTGCACCCTGATGGGCGAATGGACTGGCCATCATTTGTTTCCGCTGGGAGCCCGAGAGGGGCAGCGCTGGGTACGCCTCTAAAGCAAGCCAGGCACCTTGGTTGTGATGGGTCAAACTTTTCCGATGGTATGATCATGGTTTTTTCGCAAATTCAACCCTATGAAATACGTTGAACGGATGCCCACCTGGGTGCTACTGGGTGGCTGCTTGTGGTGGCTGAGTCTGCTGGGCTGTGGAGAAAGCAGGCCGAGGGGCGAGACGGCGGCTGAGGGTTTTGATACCAAGCTGGCGGCTGAGATTTCGCAGCGCGCAGCCAACGATCGAGAAGCGCAGGAGCGCTACTGGGCGGCAGACCGCCTGCGTCGGGATAGTTTGAAACAGAACTGGGACGAGGTCATCGCTGCCAATTGTGATTGGCTGACTCAATGGTTGGAGGAGCAGGGAATGCCTACCCTGGCTGAGATGGGGCCCGAAGCGGCCCAGGATTTTGGGTTGATGGTGCGTCGCTGCGAAAATCACTCGGACCTACAGCGCCAGGTGCTACGTGAAATGCGCAGCCTGCTAGATCGGGAGCAAGCCGATCCAGAGGAGTATGCCTACCTCAGCGATGAGCTACGCATCCGCCAAGGGCAGCGCCAAAAGTACGGGACGCAGATTATCTTCGATCACACTGGGCAGGCCATTCCGCTGGAAATCTCTGCTCCTGACTCGGTGGAGGCGCGTCGAGCTCGCTTGGGCTTGGATTCGCTGCGTACTTTTTTGCAGCGCGCCACTGACTTGCATCGCGATATGAATCGGGCGTATTACGAACGACTGGGCGTAGACTTCTCAGAGGAGTGACTTTTGCTGGTCCGAATCATCGAAAATATGTATTATACTTCAAAGTGGTTGAATGGGAGAGTGGTTGATTGATTGAATGGCGTTTGATTGATTGGCGTTGTTGTCAATAAGTGATAATGTCTTACAATTCTACAATTCTTACGCCACGTAGCATAGTGATAAAGTCTTCTCTAATTCCCGATTGAATGAAATATATATGGCTATTTCTACTTGGTCTGGTCCTGAGCAGTCCTCAGGTTTTATGGACGAGGCCCAGCGAGCCTAAGGGAGAGATCTATGGCAAAGAGATCGATTCGCTGCTGAATCAAGCAAAGCAGAATCTCACCAGCGAGCAAAGCCTGAGTTGGCTGGCGCAGGGGGCGAGCCTTAGCCGAAGGAGGCAAGACACCCTACGACTGAGCCGCAGCCTTTTTCTCACCGGCATGCATCATCAGCTCCGCTTCGAGTTCGAGGTGGCCCAGCGTTACCTCGATTCAGTGCTCTGCTACCTGGAGGTGGTCAAGGCTCCCTCTCTGCACGCCTTGACCTTGCTCAATCTACACGCCAACTACGAGGCGCGGGGCATGCACCTTCGCAGCCTAGAGTTTGCCTCAGCAGCTTGGGAATGGGTCCAGGCCGAGCAGCTCGATCCGCTCACTGCACCGACCTTGTTGCGCCTGGGCAATGCTTTGCGCAGAGTGACCCGCTATCGGGAGGCGCGGCAGCGCTATCAGGAGGCCGAGCAGATCGCACGGGCGCAAAACGACTCCCTTCACCTGTTTCAGGCGCTCAACAACCTCTCGGTGATCTACCAAAATTTTGAGCTTTATTCACTGGCCCTGACTTACAGCCTAGAATCAATCCAGCTAGCCGCCCGCATCGACTCGATGGAGTACCTGATGATTGCCACTAACATAGGGTATATGTATTTGGAATGGTCGGTGCCAGACAAAGCCATCCCCTTCTTTCGGTCGGCTCGCAAACTGGCTATCCGCAAGGGCCGCATCGACTACCTCGCCAAAGTCTGGGGTTATCACGCCCAATATTACTTTGCCACCCAGCAGATGGACTCGGCTCGCTACGCGATCGATCAGATGAGCGAGACCCTCAGCCAAAGCCAAAATACCGCGCAATACCCCATATATTGCCTGTTGGAGAGTAATCTGGCCAGCATGAAAGGAAACCAAGAGCTGACGGCTACCTGGACACTGCGTGCCCAGCAAGCGGCTGAGAAACAGCGCAACGAAGTCGTACGCCTCGATGCGGTGATAGCAGGCTTCGAGCAAAGATACGCAGCCGGGGGGTATGCCCAGGTGATCCAACGAGGAAAAAGCCTGTTGCGCGCCGCAGATACTACCCTGCTCCCAGAGCAACGGCTACCACTGTATGAGGCCATGGTGGGCAGCTATCGTCAGTTGAGGCGCTTCGAAGAAGCGGATGCCCTTCAGCAGCGCTTGATCGCGCTCCATGACTCCATCGACAAGCAACGACTACAGTTTCTGAGCGACAACCTGCTGGCTCAGTTGGGTGCTGAGGAAAAGGAGCGGGAAAATCAGCGCTTGCGCGACCAAAACCAGTTGCAGGCCAACGACCTCGATCAGCAAAATCGCATCATCCAACTTCAGCGGATCATTCTCTTGGGCCTTGCCTTGGGAGCCATCGTGGTCTCGTGTCTGCTTTTTCTACTTTGGCGCAGCAAGCAAAGGCAAGAGCGTCTCAATCACAAGCTAGACCAGATGCATCGCCACACCCTCACCCAAAAGCAAGCCCTGGAGCAGAGCAACCAGATCAAAGACCGTCTGCTTTCTGTGCTCAGTCACGACCTGCGCGGCCCGGTGGTCCAGCTTGACTACCTCTTGGGGTATTTGCTCACGGACGATATATCACCCCAAAAGATGCGCAGCCTGGGCAAGAAGCTGTCCCAAAAAATCGATCAGACCATCCTCTTTATGGATGGCTTGCTGCTGTGGGCATCGCAACAGGTCTACGGGGGCCAAGTCAAGCAGCAAACCCTCAAGCTCTCTGACGTAGTCGCCCAAGTAATAGAACTACACGAACTGAGCGCCCAGGAAAAAGAAATCCAGATACGTACCTACTGCGATGAATGGGGCGAGGTGAGCTGTGATCCCAACCTGTTGCGCATCGTGCTGCGCAACCTGCTCCACAACGCCCTGAAATTCACCCCAAAAGGTGGCATGGTGACGCTTAGTGGAAAGCGTCTGCCCGCCGAAAAGATGGTCAGGATCGAAGTCAAAGACAATGGTCTAGGCATCTCAGCGGAGCAGCAGCGGAGGCTCTTCATCTGGAAGTCTGAAAGTCGCCAAGGCACCAACCAAGAGCCCGGCACAGGGTTGGGGCTTTCGCTTTGCCGCGAATTCGTGGTGCAAAACGGGGGCGAAATGGGCGTATGCAGCAAGGTGGGAGAAGGCAGTACCTTCTTTTTTACCGTACCGGCTGCGAAGCCCTAGAATTTCGGGCGCTCCAGCAAGGCATCGACAATGTAGGACTTGCGAATATCCCCTCGGCTGCTGACGATGCCGCGGCGCTTGGCAGTCTTTTTATGAGGGCGACGTATTTCTGGCTTCACCTCCAGGTGGTCCAATTCTTGGCCCAGGTCGCCCATGCGATCCTTGAGGCGACTCCCCGGCAAGAAAGGCTCATATTCTTTGGGGGGAACGAGCTTCTCCATGTGCTGCACTTTGCCAGTCAGCAAGTCTTGCATTCGCTCTTGGATGTTGCGGTAGCGGATATAGAGGTATGCGTAAAGCGCTAGCGCGAGGGCAAGGATGATGACAAGTCCGATCATAGGGGTAGTATGCTATCAGAAGGGAAAGATACGGAAGGTTTCGCCCCGTTGAAAATCATCGCGCTCGGGGGGTAGCTCCATAAACGCCGTGGCGTCGAGCAGATTGGCAAAGTCGCCCGAGCCATGGCCCGGCACTGGGTGAGCGAGCATACGCCCTTCGGTGGTGGTTTCGAGGCGCACTTGCAAAAAATAGGTCAGAGCAGGAGCAAAGTGATAATCCTCACTCAAGCTTGCATACACGGGCTTGGCCTCGGGCATACCCAGGCTCCGGCGCAGCCAAGGCAGGGCGTAGCGAGTACAGCCCACAAAGGTCGAGACAGGATTGCCCGGCAAAGCAAAGATCGGCTTGCGATCTTCCCACAGCCCAAACCACAGCGGCTTGCCCGGTCGCTGCCGGATTTTGTGAAAGAGTCGCTTGACGCCCAGCTCCTCCATCACCGCCGGGATGTAGTCTGCTTTGCCCATGGACACCCCCCCACTCAAGATCACCACATCGTAGTGGGCCAGGACCTCGCTCACCCGCTCGCGGATCAGGGCCTTGTCGTCCCGGAGGTGTATCGCGACCGCTTCGGCCACGTAGGGAGCCAAAGCGGCTTGCAGCAGATAGTCATTGGAGCGGCGAATCTGCTGCGGCTCGGGCGTGGCCTCGACGGGAACCAATTCGTCGCCCGTAGACAAAATCGCCACCCGAGGCAAGCGCGAGACGGCTAGCTGAGCTTTGCCCACCGAAGCCGCCACGGCGATTTCCGGTGCAGCGATCAAGCGGCCCGGCTCGATCAAAATCTCCCCCGCTTTGCGGTCGGTGCCCATGTCGTGTACGTTCTGGCCTCGCTCCACTTTTTCCACTGTGAGGGTGGTTTCGCCGCTTTGGGTATTCAAATCTTCGTAGCGGATCACGGTATCGGTCCCTAGCGGCAAGACGGCCCCGGTCATTACTTCGAGGCAATGATCGGGAGCGATGAGTTGCTGCTGTGGCATGCCTGCCTGCTGTACGCCTTGCACCTTGAATCGGCGGCGACCCGCCACATAGCCCGCATGAGCGATAGCGATCCCATCCATGGTCACCCGATCAAAGGGAGGAAAAGCCCGATCAGCATGCACCGCTTCGCGCAGCACCCGGCCCCGCGCCTGAGGCAGTGATACCATCTCGATGGGCATGGGCTGAGCCGTATCCAGGACCTGTTTGTAAGCTTCGGTTACAGAAATCAACGTAGTGCTTCGCATTCGGGATTCGGAATTCGGGATTCGGGATTCGGAATTGAAAGCAAATGTAGCCGCTTGGGCGGCCACTGAGTGAGCCTATATGGGGGGGCTGACCAAAGTGCCTGATACCCTTATACCTAGGGTGTGTAATCTGATAGGAAATCAGCCCGGCGTATTTTGAAAGATGAAAACACTGTAACTCAGCAATAACAAAGGGATTTAGTGCCCTTTGGGGGATTCAAAAACGCCGGGCTGAAAATGGGGCAGATTACACGGCCTACCCTTATACCTTTTATTCCCTTATCCCCCTGACCGTTCATATAGGTGAGCAAACCTAGCCGCTTGGGCGGCCACTGAGTGAGCCAAGAGGAACGGAAGGTACATGCTATACCTAACCAC
>CAYVAP010000205.1:0-7648 GCA_964449365.1 uncultured Bacteroidia bacterium | reverse complement strand
CATATTGGCTCACTCAGTGGCCGCCCAAGCGGCCAGCTTTACTTTCAACCGCGAAGCGAAGCACTAGGGCTTGCCCAAGACTATTCCCGTCAAAAGCGGAGATTTTTTTTAGCTTTGCTATGGTTTCACCTCATCGGTTGAGGGCCTTCATGTTATTTTTCCACCCTGACGTATGAAGCTTTACACCAAAATCCTGATCGGTATGGTGGCTGGCATCGTGGCCGGTTACCTGCTCAATGCCTTTGGCGTGTCCGAATGGCGTATCTACACCGACTGGATCGGTGAGATTTTCATCCGGCTAGTCAAGATGCTAGTGGTTCCGCTGGTGCTGGTTTCGCTGGTGTTGGGCGCCGCCGGGCTGGGCGATATTCGCAAGGTGGGCAAAATGGGCCTCAAGGCTTTTCTTTTCTTCATGGGCACCACGGCGGTGGCCTGCTCGATTGGTTTGATCGTGGTCAACCTGATCGACCCGGGGCAGGGCCTGCCCCCGGAGCAGACGCAGCGGCTGCTGCAGCAATACGAGGCAGAGGCCGCGGCGACCTCGGGCACGGCAGCGGCGTCAGAAATCGCCGATACCAGCGCTTTCCAAAAAATCATCGGCCTGATCGTGAGCCTGGTGCCTACCAATCCCATTGCGGCCATGGCCAATGGCGACATGCTGGGGGTCATCTTTTTTGCCCTCTTTCTGGGCTTGACCATCACCCTCATTCCGCCGCCCAAAAGCGCCCCCCTGATCAAAGCCTTCGATGGGCTCAACGATGCCATCATCAAGATGGTCACCCTGGCCATGGAAACGGCTCCCTACGGCGTATTTGCCCTGATGCTCAACGTGGTGGCCGACCTCGGGCTCGATATCCTCGTTTTGCTGGTAAAATATGCCGCTACCGTGGTGCTGGGTTTGCTGCTCCACGTGGTCATCACCCACATGAGCATCCTCTTCTTCTACGTGCGGCAGTCGCCCATCAAGTTTGTGCTTGCCATCAAGGAGGCCATCATCATGGCCTTCAGTACCAGCAGCAGCTCGGCCACGTTGCCCATCAGCCTCAACGTGGCGCAGACCAATCTCGGGGTCTCGCGGCAAGTGTCGACCTTTGTATTGCCGCTGGGCGCTACCATCAACATGGACGGCACGGCTTTGTATCAGGCCATCGCTGCGGTATTTATCGCGCAGGTATTCGAGATGGAGCTGACCCTGGTGCAGCAATTGACCATCGTGCTCACTGCGACCCTGGCGTCGGTAGGTGCAGCGGGGGTCCCTGGCGCTGGCATGATCACGCTGGCGCTGGTGCTGAGCACCCTGGGCGTACCAGAAAAAGGCATCGCCTTGATTTTTGGGCTAGACCGCATCCTGGACATGTGCCGCACCGTGATCAACATCATCGGCGACCTCACCCTCACTACCCTCATGGCCAAGTCTGAAGGGGAAGAGGTGATCATCGAGCTGGACCGGGATATCGTCCCTGGCTGAGCCAGGGCTCAGCTTCCGGCATGAAAAAACCCGACCAATCGATCGGGTGGTTTCACTGGTAAAAATAATACCATGCAGCGTTTAGAAGCCTTTGACCTGGGCCAAGACTCGCTCCATGCCTTTGAGCATGGATTCGAACTCGGCAGCATTGGTATCTCTGACCATTTGATCAGCGATCGAGCGGACCACGTCATCGAGGTCGGCCAGCAGCTTTTGGCCTTTGGCGGTAGGCTTGATGAAAATCACCCGACGATCGTCTTTTGAGTTTCTACGCTTGACGAGCTTGCCTTTTTCGAGCTTGTCGATGGTACTGGTGAGGGTCGAAAGCTTGATCTGAAAGTGCTCGCCGACCTCTTTCATCTTTTTTTGCTCCTCATGGTTGAGGTAGCGAATGATCTGCACCTCCATCTCACCCACCCCATAATGGCTCAGGATGCTCTGTCGCTTGTGGTTGATAGCTAGCACGAGATCGCTGAGCACATGCTCAAACTGCAAGGCGCTAGGTTCAGGAAATAATTTGCTCACGGTACTCATCTGGTTTCTGCAATGTTAATAATTTGCAAGTAATTTATTGTCATCGAAGGTCAACTACCCAAGATAAAAAAGTTTCTGAAATAGGTCGATGTCGCATTCTTTACCCCTCGCACACAATCGCTTGACCAAAACTGTCTTCCTAAGATCACCTTTACGATAGCACTAATTTCAGGGTAAAATGAACTTTATCCAACAGTTACAGTGTGAATGGTTAAAAATCGACCGCATCGAATATTCATAACCTAGACACATACTTTTTTACCTTTTGACATTTCAAATAAGCAGACTATGTGCGAGACAAAATAGTATCCCACTGGCATTCCCTTAGGCGTGTAAGATTGCAGGGGGAAAGTGAGTCCATTTGCCCTTTCAAGGGTATAACTCCCTGATCACGTGGGATTTGGCAGCCCTATTTTTTTCTAAGGTATTCCGCGCGGGGGTTGAAAAAAGGCATCGATGATCATTTTTTAGAAAAATCTCGAAAAAGCAGACGCAATGTGCTTGATGGATTACGCCATTCTTGTCTTGGCTCAGACTCAGGGATCTTCCCCTCGCATGAATGGGGGTTAAGTTTGACCGAATGGTAATCCTTCATCCAGGCAAAAAATTCCTCAGCGGTGCAGTACAAGGTATGGACCGATCGATAAGATCGGTCCACCTAGATTTTCCTTTGTGACATCAGGCCTCAGAAGTCTATTTCTACCTGACCGCGCAGCAGGTCTTCGAAGCTCTCTCGCTCGCGAATGAGATGAGCCCGGCCTTGGTACAGCAGCACTTCTGCCGGGCGTAAACGCGCATTGTAGTTGGATGCCATGGAAAATCCATAAGCTCCCGCATTCTTCAGGCAAAGCAAATCTCCTTCTCGTACTTCATTGAGTTTGCGATCGGAGGCAAAGGTGTCGGTCTCGCAAATATTGCCCACCACTGAATAGATCCGCATGGTGCCACGGGGGTTGCTCACGTTGAGGATCTGATGGTAAGAGCCGTACATCATGGGGCGAATGAAGTGATTGAGGCCAGAGTCTACCCCCACGAACACCGTGGAGGGCGTCGGCTTGATCACGTTGGCACGCATCAAAAAATATCCCGCCTCGCTGACCATGTATTTGCCCGGCTCAAACCAGATTTCGATCTCCTTGCCATACTCTTCGCAAAAAGTCCGATAGATCTCGCGTAGTTTTTCGCCCACCTCGCCCACGTCGGTAGCCACGTCTCCTTCTTCGTAGGGCACTTTGAACCCCGAGCCGAAGTCGATGAAGTCTAGCCCCTCAAACTCATGCGCTAGGTCAAACATGATCTGGGCGCTTTGTAGGTAGCTGTTGGCGTTGAGAATGTCTGAACCAGTGTGTACATGCAGCCCCAGCACTTTGATGCCGTTGGCCTGGATGATGCGATGCACATGGCGACGCTGATACACCGAGATACCAAACTTAGAGTCGATGTGGCCTACGCTGATCTTGCTATTGCCACCGGCAAAAATATGCGGGTTGAAGCGGATGCAGCAGGGCACCGCGCCGCCGTACTCATGGCCAAATTGCTCTAGGATCGAGATGTTGTCGATGTTGATCATCACCCCTAGCTCAACGGCTTCTTTGATCTCTGCGAAAGACACGCAGTTGGGAGTAAAGATGATCTGCTGCGGCTCGAAGCCTGCCTGCAGGCCGAGGCGTACTTCAGGTAAAGAGACGGTGTCGAGGCCCGCGCCCAAGTGTTTGAAAAACTTCAGGATGCTGAGGTTCCCCAACGCCTTGGCGGGGTACTTCAGTTGACATTTCAAGCCATCAAAGGCCGTGACCATCTGCTGATATTTGCTGCGAATGGTCTCAGCATCGTACACATAGAGGGGAGTGCCGAAGTCCTCGCAGAGCTGCTGCACATCCACCCCCTGAATCTGATAGCGCTGATCTATCAGCGCCATTCCCGGAGATTGGGCTACCACATCCATGAAATTAACAAACTTAGATCGGTGTTAGATGACAACCTGAGCGGAAAGACTCGTTTCCGCTTACAAATTGGCGCGTAAAGGTAGCTCTTTTTGGGGAATTTGACGTAGATCAAGGGTGATGGGGTCAGCGGGGCCAATACCACGCTGAGAGGCGCGGTTTCAGCTCGTTTAGGATGGTGTCAGAGGTAAGTATACCGCGTTTATAGCTTTTCTCTCACTCCTCCAAGCCCGCCTCGCGGAGCCGGGTACGCAGGCGCTCCTGTTCTGCTTCAGCCGTTTTGGCGCGCTTGGTTGCTTCATCGGCTTTAGCGTATGCTTCGGCTGCGGAGGCACCAATGGGGAGGGGCAGCCTGTGGCCACGAACACCAGCCCCCATCGCGGTTTAAAAAAAAAGGGTGAGGTAGATTGTGATGCATCATTGCCGCAAATTATTTCCCTTTTTCTGGTCCTTCGACTAGGGATTTTCCCTAAAAGATTTTGATTTTAGGTACCTGATTGTTTTCGTTTGAACTTATCAATCCATTCGCAACCCTAGGGATCATGAGACTCCGCGTGTCCTCCATTCACAGTTCTATCACCAAGCTCAAGCTTCAGGAGATGTTTGAAGAATATGGCGCAATATCGTCGGTCAAGCTTTTTCGTAGCCTCGACGACTCTGCGCCGGCACTGGGCTTTGTCGAAATGAAGCGGGAGAAGGACGCCCTTTCGGCTATCTCAGACCTCAATGGCCTGATGATTGGCGACTCGTGCCTCAAAGTGGAGATCTCCAGTGATCTCTTTCGTACCCATGCTGCTGCGCCGCCCGTCGCCTTCGATGCTGACAACGACGACGAAGAGGAGGAGGAGGACGAAGAGGAGGATGAATCTTCTCTACCCCGTGGGATCAAGCTCCCCCCCGACCTCAGCGATGAACTCGAAGATGACCTCGACGACGAGGACGAGGAGTATCCCGACGAAGAGTTTGACGAGGAAGACAACGACGAGGAGGAGGGTGAGCTGGAAGAGATCCCTTTCGATGATTTGGACGAGGAAATCTAACTTTTCGAGTGCCAAATAGGTCAGCTTTACGTTGTATAAATTGGTGCGGTTTGATATGGCCACATGCAGCCATTCATCTCTCATTTTTTCTCCACTTGGCTTTTCCCAGACCTTATAGTAACAACCTAATGTCTCGATTTTGCCTAATTCTTACCGTTTCCTCTTAACCTTTGGCCTTCTCCTTGCTTCTCAGACGTATTTTTCCCTGGTGGCCAATGCGCAAGGGCACCATCCCCATCGCGATAGCACCCAGCAGAACCAAAGCATCATCGGGCTTCCGGTGCTCTTTTTTCTGCCTGAAACCGGGATAGCTTTTGGGGGAGCAGGGGTGTACTTTTGGCGCTTTGCCGGGGTCTCGGAGCAGACCCGCCTTTCTAGTATCCAGTTTTTGGGGTACTACACCCAGCGCAAGCAGACCATGCTGCGGATGCCCTACGAGCTACACTTCGACAACAACCGCCATGTGGTCAAGGGTATGCTGAGCTGGTTTCACTATCCCTTGCAGTTTTTTGGGGTAGGCCCTTCACCCGCTGCGCAGAGCGAAGTGTTTGCCAGCCGTACCTTTTGGCTGCGCACGGCCTACCTCTATCAGATCCGCCGCAACCTGTTTATCGGGATGCAGTACCGCCTCGATCAAATCAACGACATGGAGTACGAGGATGTACCGAGCTTGCTGCGCCTCAGCCAGCTACCGGGTACCCAGGGAGGACGCGCCTCAGGCTTAGGCGTGATCCTGAGTTATGACTGTCGCGACAACATCTACGTGCCTCAGGTGGGCCCGCTGATCGAAGTGGGCCTCACGGCCAATCCTCGCTGGCTGGGCAGCGACTTCGAATTTGTCCGGTTGGAACTCGACGCCCGGCACTATTTCCAGCTTCCCAAGCATCAGATCTTGGGCATCCACGGCCTGGTCGATGCCAGTTGGGGCACGGTGCCTTTCCAATCGATGGGGCTGCTGGGCCACAATACCATCAATCGTGGGTACTATGAAGGTCGCTATCGCGATCAGGTGATGGCTGCCGCTCAGGTGGAATGGCGGGTGCCGCTTTGGCGCGGAGATGGCGAGCGGGCTACGCTGCCCTTTTGGCGGCGCTTTAGTGTGGCGGTATTTGCCAGCCTGGGCAATGTCGCCCCCAACATTCATCGCCTCTCCATGCATCAAGTCAAATACGGCTACGGAGCCGGGCTGCGCTTTCTGTTCAATCGCAAAGAAAATGTAACCCTGCGGCTAGACTATGGCCGGGGCCGAGACGGCAACGAGGGCATCTACTTTGTGGTGGGAGAAGCCTTTTAGTGGAAACATCCGCCTGCCTCTGCCCGTTTGCAGGGAAAAATGGGTGTTTGGCATGGCCTCAGAATTACGCGACATAGAACCTTTCTACGGCTGGCTGGAGCTCTACAGCCATGAGCGAGATGATCGCTCACCCTTCCATCGGGTAGAGCACAACCAGTTTTATTACGACCGCTCTATCAATGACATCCCCGCCCACCCGCTCTGGGATGACTTTGGCTCCGAAAGCCTGCTGCTCAAGATCCTCTTTGCCGACTACCAGCAGGGCTACGCCATCATCGAGCTCTTTGGTGAATGGAACGACCTCTTCGACAACGACTTCAAGCTCCTGGCTGAAAACTGCCTCACTTACCTCATCGATGAGGGGATCAACAAGTTCATTCTGATCTGCGAGAACGTCTTTCACGCTTATCCCGAAACCGACGACTACTACCAGGCTCTGCAAGAAGAGCTAGAGGATGGCTGGCTATGCGCCATGCGGCTGCGTGAGCACGTGCGCGAGGAGATGGAAAGCTACGGCATCGTCGATTATTTTTATACCAATCCCTTGCTGGATGATCTGACCTGGCGACGGCTCAAGCCCCCACAGCTATTCAAGTTGGTGCAGTCTCGCATGCCCCATCTGCTAGAATGAAAAATGGGATTTTCTCCCTAAAGGCGAAATCCCATCTGATGTGTGTAGTCCTTTTTTATTGATCGACCCTTGGTATCAAGTAATTGCCCATCCGGAATCGATACAAGATGCTCACCAACAATACTTACCGGTATGAAAGGTCATTGGTATACGGAATACGGTATGAGTTTACCAGATACAGCGTTTACCTTTCGTTCATGTCGGCTTACTCAGGAGGTGCACCTGAGGGGCACTCCTACGAACGTTCCATTTCGAATTACTAATCACGAATTTCGAATCATGAATGGTATGCACTAGTCTCAACGACGTCGGCGGGAACTGCGTCGCTGATTGCGACTCTTATCCGCGTCTTCGGCAAGGGTGCGCTGGATCGCCCAGTAAGCGAAATATATGCCGCCTCCTATGATGGCGATCAGTAAAATGGTACCTGCAATACCCATAGTAGTAGTAGGTTAAGGGTGAAAGAATACCTATATGCAGCTTGCTTGATGCATTAAAATATAACTTGCTGAAAAAAAATGAAAAAATCAAGTGCTCCGGGAATCATCCGCTTGACAGCCAGAGGAACTCGTTCTTCTTCTTATCTTTGCCCCGGCTATGAAACTGCTGGTGCTCACATCTCGATTTCCCTATCCCATCGAAAAAGGGGATAAACTGCGGGCCTATCATCAATTGCGCGAGTTGGGGCAGCGGCACGAGGTGATCTTGGTCGCCCTGACCATGCAGCCCGTTACTGCC
>CAYVAP010000204.1:0-7661 GCA_964449365.1 uncultured Bacteroidia bacterium | reverse complement strand
CGCGTTGTGGATCACCTGTGCACGAGCATTACCAGTCAAAGGCAGAGCCACTACAGCACCAGCCTTGGTTACGGCAAATAGCCCAAAGGCGGGGCCATTGTTGTTGGCAGCAGGATCGGCGTAGCCCGAAGCAAAGACCACGATACCTTGTCCGTCCAACCCTAGGCCGTCCAGGTCAGCCACGAAAGATGCGTCGAGCACGATGGTCTCGTTGTCGTTGTAGGGGGTTACCTGCAACACGTAGTCCTGAGTTGGTACCACCAGAGGGCCGCCGACTACCGGAAAGGAAACGTTGTCTACCAACACACCGCCATTGGCGAGAATGTCTACTGAATCAGCGTCGATGGCGCCGTGCGCAGCCGTGATCGACACATTGCCAGCGGTGGCAGTGGTGTCATGACCTTCAAACAAGGTATACTGAAAGAAGGCGCTCACCCCGTTGTCATTGGCCACGGTGGTATTGATCACCGTGGTGTCAATCGCGCCGTTGGCAAAGACGACGTAGGTTTCAGTCTCGATGAGCGTGAGGTCTATGTCGGTACCCGGCAAGGGGGCGGGCGTACCTGCTATACCTACGGCCACGGTGACGGTGGTAGGCAGCTCAACAAAGCCAGTCGCTTGGCGGTACTCTAGGGCGGGCACAGCCACGCTGCCATTCACGTAAATGTCGACCGGTCCAGCATCTGGCGAGTTGTGAATGATCTGAACCCGAGCGGTTTGGGCCATCATAGCTCCGGTGAATAGGATGCCTAGCATTCCTATCACTTTGAGTATGGATTGCATGTTCATAAAAAAAATTGGTTAAGGTATGTTAAGGAAGGAAAAAAAGAACGTGAGAAGAGAGGTGGGAGCAGCCGCCAGAACCGGAACCACTCACCACTTCCCGAGGTTGGCTTGGCATTACCTAGGCCTTAGCAGCAAATGAGAAACACACACTTGAAAAAAGAACGAACCTAAAAACCATGAATTTTTGATCGACTGAAATGCTTGACGAAGTTTTCTGAGATCGAGGGGCCAGCTATGGCCCGATGAGTACCCGGCGGGTGAATAATCCTGCTGAGCTACGCAGATGAAGCATATACATGCCCGCCGACAGACCTTGCAGATCGAGGATGTGGTTGTTCTGTTGGCTGATTTGGCTCAGGCACTGCTTTCCCTGCGCATCAAAAAGTTCAATTTGAACTTTCTGCCAACCATCCGGCCAGTCTATCTTCAGCTCATGACGAGCAGGTTGTGGGTATAATTTGATCGCTTGAGAGGGCACCGCTTTGAGGTTGGACGTTTGCACCTCAAACTCTATGGGAATCTCCGCCGAGGTAGGCATGACGGCTTTCAAGTTGCCATGCCTATCCACCAAGGTAACGTGCTTTAGATCAAAAGTAAGCATCTCGATGCCAGCGTTTTTGCCCTCGAGGTCCTCGATAGTAATCACGATATCAGCAATGTGAACATTGGCAAAGCGATTGACATGATCGAAGCGAGTAACACCGATGTCGATTTGCCCATCAGCATAGAATATTTGCTCTGCGCCGTAGAGATTCGTCCCTATCTGCCCTAGCTCCGAGACGTTGTAGTCGATCTCTATTGAATTGGTTTGCACCAAAAATTGATCGAACCCCACCGAAAAAGCAAGGCCATAGATGCTATCCACTGTGGAATTTGCTTCTACCCAAATTTCAGCCCGGATGGTATCGCCTGAGCGGTAGGTGCCACTTGGCAGTTGGATGGAGAGGGACATTCCCCCTGGGTTGACGATACTCAGACCGGTATCTTGCGGCCCGCTGTAGTTTTGATTGACGACCATGAAATCAGCCATAGCTACCAGGCCATTGCCATCGGCGTCAGAGTGAACAAAATCTATCCCAGTGTTGAGAGTTTGGCCCCAAGCAGGAGCAGCTTGACCGATCCATTGCAAATGCGCATCGGGTCGGATAGGACCTTGGCTATTGAAGGCATGCCCCAGAGCCAGTACATCTTTCATATCTGCTAGTCGATCGCCGTTGCCATCTCCTGGATACACACACTCTGGCAAAGGCACTACCCACACAACGGCGCTGTCACTCTGTCCATCATTATCCTGCACCACTACCCGGTAAGCGATCGTTGTCCCTACTGGAAAAACCAGTAGAGAATCTCCCTGCGATCCATTATTCCAGCTATATTGGTAGGGAGCTTGTCCACCCGACACGGCAGGTCTGAGCAGCAGAGACTCACCTTCGCAAGCATACAAGGTGTCCTGCGAAAAGCTCACAGTCAAGGGCTGGGCCTGGCTGGGGATGGCTACGAGCAGGCCAAATAAAAACGATAACAAGGACAAGTAGCGATTTGGATTCATAGCGTAGGACGTAGGGCTCAGGGTTTTTTTACAAACTAATGCTTAATAAATCGACATTTCTCCAAATTTGTTTACTAAAAAGCTTAACGGATTCTGGCAAAAATGGGATCTATAAACCAGGGATATTTTTATAAAAGACTAGTAGACAGCTAGTTGTTTTTTGTGTAACTTGGCAAAACTGGAACATATGAATTTACCGCCATGAAAAATGCTCGCCTCCTACGCCAACTCTGCCATCTGACTCCGGGAGAGATTCGACGTTTTGTTCATTTTGTGGAGTCTCCCCATTTCAACCAAAATACTCGTCTGGTACGGTTGGCTCAGTACCTTCACCGCGCTTATCCTACCTTTCCCGATCCGATGGTCCACAAGCAAGTGTTGTTTGAGGTAGCCTTTGGCACGCAAGCGCCCTTCGAAGAGCAACCGGTACACGATCAGCTTTCGCAGTTGCTGCGCCTGCTAGAGCAGTTTTTGGCGCAATTGGATTTTGAGCAAGATGAGATGGCCCAGCAGCGACACTTGCTGCGGGGATTGCAGCAACGCAATTTACTCGACCACTTTGAGCGCATTCAGCGCAAGGCCTTAGCCACCGAAGCGGAAGAGGTGGCCTGGAATGAGGGTCAGTACTACCATCAGTTTGAAGTGCACAAACTTACCGAGTGGGCGATCCGGCAGAGCAAAACCCGGCAGGGCAATAACGCCCTGGCTGAGGCCGCCCGCAACCTTGACGTCTTCTATCTGGCGGCCCGCTTGCGCCTGAGCTGCGAGCTGATCAATCGCCGCCACGTGATCAATGCCGACCACGACGCCGACCTGGGCGACTATCTGATCGAGTTTTTGCAAGAAGAAGGCAGCGCCTACCTCAATCGACCTGCGGTAGCGATCTACTACCGCATCTACCTGACCCTCACCGAGCCACAAGACGAAACCCACTACCGCGAGCTAGTGGCGCTACTCTCTCGACACGGCAGTGATTTTCCGCGCAGCGAAGCCTATCAGATGTATGCCTTGGCTCAAAACTACTGCATTCGCCGCAGCAATGAGGGAAAGCTCGAATACCTCCAAGAGCTTTTTCGGCTCTATCAGCAGTTGCTCGATACAGAAATCCTGCTCGATGGCGGTACCCTGGCCCATGAGCATTACAAAAACATCGCCACGGTGGGGCGTCGCCTACGAGAGTTTGATTGGCTCAAAGAGTTTTTGGAAAAATACAAAACCAAGCTGCACCCCGATTACCAGGAAAATGCCTATATCTACAACATGGCGGCCTATCACTTTGAGCAGCAGCACTACCACGAGGCCATGAAGCTGCTAATCCAGGTGGAGTTTACCGACGTGTTTTATCACTTGAGCGCCAAAGGAATGCTGCTACAGATTTACTACGAGATGAAGGACGAAGACGCCCTGAAGTACCATATGCAAGCTTTTCGGGCGTTTCTGAAGCGCCACAAGCAGCTTCCCAAGCAGCGGGTACAGCGCGAGATCAACCTGATGCGCCTGCTCAAAAAGACCTACCAACTCTGGAAACGGCAAGCCTTTCTCACCCCCGAAGAGAAAGCAGCTCGCCTCAGCGCCCTGAAAGAACAAATCGACCACACGGAAGGAATTTCCCATGCAGCCTGGTTGCGCGCCAAAGTGCACGAGTTGGAACAAATGCCATGAGTGAGTCCGCAGCCCAGTTCGGCGAGTTCGATGTTCGAGTCATACACTACTGGAGATCATCGATCCATTTAGACAGAATTTCAGAATTTACAAAATCATAATCACCGAAAAGCCATCTTGTTCATCTTGTCCCTCTCTTGTCAATCTTGTCCAAAAACAAGCGCTTCAAGCTACTAGACATCGTCTATTTAGACAGGATTTCAGGATTTACAGGATCATAATCACCTGCAAGCCATCTTGTTAATCTTGCCCCATCTTGTCCATCTTGTCCATCCTGTCAAAAAACGAACGCACCAGACTACTAGTGAAAGCCATCTTGTCATTCTTGTCCAAAAACAAGCGCACCAGACTACCAAGTTTACTTTCAACCCTGAACGTTGAACCACGAAACTAATGACTAGTTGGCATAGTAATATTTCGAGCGCGTGGTATTGAGCGGGCGAGTATCTTCGTTCAGAACCGCTTGGCGCACCTTGCCGAGGCAGATCATGTGATCGCCGCTGCGCATCGTTTGCTCTAGGGTGCAGTCGATGTAGCCGACCACATCGGCAAGGATGGGCAAGCCTGCCTCATCGATGCTGTAATCAATGCCGTTGATCGTTTGCTCGGTGATCTCCGAGGCTTGCCCAAAGCTTTTCACCAGATAATCTTGTCCTTCGGTGAGGACGTGGATGGCAAATTGGTAGCTTTTCTCGATGGTTTCGTGCAAGTCTGAGTCCATGCGCACCGCGATGGCCATCATCGGTGGCTCGAAGGAGGACTGCATCACCCAGCTCACCGTACCTGCGGCCAGATAGTCTTCGCGACGAGTGGTCATATCTTCGGCTGGCTTGCGCGCACTGACGATGTAGTGGCCGTAGGAGAGTTTCTTTAAAATAGCTTTCATACTAATGGTTAGTTTTGAAGTACAAACACTCCAACCCATGCATTCCGTTACTGTTGCAATCGCTAGGATCGAAACACTTGCTACCCAGATTGATCGTATGCTTCTTCGCAGCAGGGCCCCTGCGTCACCGATTTTCGCTCTGATAAAAGCATTCTTCATTTTGAGGGCAGATCCCCCACCACTTAAGCCACTGTACCTTGATAAATTCATCTACCCCCTCTCTGGTCTCCTTGCAAGCAGCTTATAGAGCCACGCAACAGGCCACCCCCAAGCTGATGGTGCGCGCCCCTGGCCGCATCAATCTCATCGGCGAACACACCGACTACAACCTTGGCGTGTCTTTGCCTACGGCCATCGACAAGGCCATCTACTTTTTGATAGGCCCCAGCGAGACCCCGCAGATCTACGCCCACGATCTAAGCCAAAGCTGGCCCATCGGTACCGACATTCCCCCCTCGCATGGGTGGGCGCATTACTTCGAAGCCATGCATCAGTTGTTGATCGCTCGCGGCCTGGTAGTGCCGCCGCTGGCTTGCGTATTTGGGGGCAATATCCCATTAGGGGCGGGGCTCTCCTCTTCGGCGGCGCTCTGCTGCGGCTATCTCTTCGCCCTCGACCAATGGCAAAGCTACGGACTCAGTCGCCACGATATCGCCGCATTGGCCCAAGCGGCCGAGCATCGCGTGGGCATCCAATGCGGCCTGCTCGATCAATTAGCCGTGCTCTTTGGGAAAACCTCCGAGGCTGTGTTGATCGACTTCGAATCGCTGCAATTGACGCCCTTCTCCCTTCAGTTGGGCGACTATGCCTTCATGTTGCTCAACACCAGGGTCACGCATTCGCTGGTCGACTCCGCCTACAATCAGCGCCGCGTCGACTGCGAAGCCGTGCTGGCTCAAGTGCAAGTCCAGTACCCCGCCGTTGCCTCGGTGTCTCGCATCGACCAAGCCATGCTAGAAGAGGTACGCCCCCAGTTAGCGGGCAAGCAATATGAGCGGGTACGCTTCGTACTCGAAGAAAACCAGCGGGTACGAGCAGCCGCGCAGGCTTGTCAGGCAGGCGATCTGAAGGCCTTTGGCCAGTACCTTTACCAATCCCATGCAGGCTTGCGCGATCTCTACGAGGTAAGCTGCCCCGAGCTAGACCTATTGGTCGCATTGTCGCAAGAGGAGCCTGCCATCTTAGGGGCCCGCATGATGGGCGGCGGCTTCGGTGGATGCACCCTCAATTTGGTGCGTCGAGACGAGAGGGAGGCCTCCGCCACACGCATACTGGCTGCTTATCAGCAGCAGACGGGTATCGAGGGCGAAGCGATCTTCGTGCAGACTGCCGAGGGAGTAGAACTGGTAGCGCAGCCATAAAAAAAGCCCCCCCTGCCACCTGGCAGGAGGGACGCATGGCTTGATCGATGTCAACGAGCACCCATCATTGCTTGATCACCCGCAGGGTCTGGCTACTTTGGTCGCTGTCGAGGCGGACAAAGTACACCCCCGCAGCTAGGCCACTGAGGGTCAAGCCGTAGTTTTGACGGCCTGGCATGAGCGATAGCTCACTGCGCTGATGCACCCGACCTTGCAGGTCTAGCAACTGGAGCGTAACGCTTTGAGCGCGGTCGCTCTGGATGCTCAGGGTGAGCCGATCGCTCACGCGGGTAGGCTGGGCACTCACTTGCAGGCCCGCTTGGGCCTCTCGTACGCTGGTTACGGTGCCGCGCGTCAACTCTACGCTGTCGGTGGTACCAATGGTCTGTACGGCCCCATCCGAAGCGATGGCCCGGTGGTAGAGCGTCACACTGTTGCCGACAGTGATTCCTGCGCCATCGAGCAACGCATCTACGGTGGCAAAGTCGGTGGTGAAATTCGGAGACGTGCCTACGTTACTGTTGACCAACAAGGTCGAGAAGTCTGGATCGGGCGAAAGCTGCCAGATGTACACCAGCGTATCCTGATCCGTGGCTTCGCTCCAGGTAGCCTGAAACGGCGTGGAGGGAGCCCCTTCGATGGTCAGAGCGGCCCCTGACATAGGCGCGGTGATGGCGGGCGTAGCGTCTGGGAAAAAGTTGATCGAGGAAAGAATCTGCCCCCGTAGCTCGCCACCGGGGTTGGTCGTGGTGTGTAAGTTGAAGTAAATGCCGTCCCTCACCAGCATGTCGAGCTGGCCAGCCGTGAGCTGGAAGCGGTTGCTATCAGCTACGTAGATCCCGCGCTTGAGATCCATGCTTACCTCAGGGGCAAGGATCACGAAGAGACCGCCATTTTCGTAGGCTTTGCCCATGTGGAGGTGAGAGCCACCTGCTACCGATGCGTCGAAATCGCCCTCGAGCCCTTCGAAGCTACCCGCGAGCACCACGCTACTATCGATCAGGGACAGCGCCAGGGCACCAGTACCCGGTGATGCTATGGGCTGTACTTCGTTTAGCCCTTCGAGGGTAGTCGTGAGGTAAGCATTGGCCAAAGGACGAATCGTGCCCCGCACCTCGCCCGAAGGAATGTCGTTGCTGTGTACGTTGACATAGAGATACCCATTCTTGAGCGAGTCGATCAGCCCCATGCTCATCGGGACTTGGTTGGAGTCGGCCAAAAATAGGCCACCGCGATTGTCCATGTCCAGCTCATAATCGAGCCCTACCAGCACCCCACCGTTGCGACCGGGCAGCTCGCCGTGAATGTGTGCACCGATGCCCGGGTTGAAGTCGCTGGCCAAATCATCAAAACTACCCGTGATCATCCCTCTGTCTGGGTACAATTCGATGGCTACTCCCCCTGCGGCATCGGTACG
>CAYVAP010000203.1:0-7703 GCA_964449365.1 uncultured Bacteroidia bacterium | reverse complement strand
ACTAAGTTTACCTTCGTGGGCGCGCCGCAGATCTGGAACGGCGACGAGCTAGGCAGGTGGGGCGCAGACGACCCGCAGCGCGGGCTGGCGAGGCACTTGTGCCGAATATAGAGGGCTGGCGAGGCACTTATGCCGAATATGGAGAGCTGGCGAGGCACTCTGGGCCGAAGCCCCCTATGGCCTCTGTACCCCTGGCCGTTCAGGTAGGTGAGGGTGTAAAAATGGGCATTGTAGCCAACGGCCTCTCGGCGGATGACAAATCTGCGCCACTTTGGGGCAGCCCAAAATGGTCCAAAAATAAAGTAGCATCGTTTTTTCCCCAAAAAAACTCGGGCCTCTGCACAGCCTACCTATGCCCCCTACTCACGGCTTCACCTTCAGCCCTTCTCTCAGCTCCGACACGCGAATCAGCTTTAGGCCAAAGACCAAGCCGAGGTAGAGCCCGCCTGCCAGCAGCGTGGTGCCCCACCAGGGCAACCCTGCCGCATCGAGCGCCCCAAAGCCGCCTGCGAGCAGTCCTCCGGCCATAGCTTGTAGAGCTAAGGGGCGCCAGGGCACCTCTACACTCAAGCGCAGATACACGTAGCCCACGTAGCCCATCCCCATCAGCATGAAACTCCCCACCGTGCTCCACGCGCAGGCAACTGCGCCGTAGCCGGGAATGAGCAAGAAATTGAGCAGCACATTGAGGGCGATGCTGAAGCCCATCAGCCAGTTGACGAAGCGCTCGTGGCCGGTGGCGGTGAGCAGGGTGCCAAAAACCGCCAGGTTGCCGTTGATAAGCAAGGCCACAAAGAGGGCTTGCAGGCAGCTAAGGATGATGGCTAGCTCTTCCGGCGTAGAGCGGTCGTAGAGAAAGAGGAGTTTTTCTCCGAAAAACAACCCAAACACACCGACGAAGGTAAGGGGCAGCCCAGTAATCAGTTGCCCCAGGTGAAAGAGGCGCTCTTGCTGCTGAGGTGCCCGCATCAGGAAGGCAAAGCGCGCAAAAAAAATGGGCAGCACGGTCCAGAGGTACATGCTAAAGGCGTCGAGCCAGCGATAGGCTGCGGCATACAGCCCAGTGGGAAGATCGCCAGCGAGGCGCTCCAGCATGACTTGATCGACTTTGTCGTGCACGGAAGAGAGCATGGTCATGGCGGCAAAGGGTAGGCTCAAGCGTACCAGATCGCGTATCAGGGGCCAGCGAAAGCGCGGGCGCAGCCAGCCATACAGCCGGGTGAGCAGGCTGTAAAAAATCACCACCGTGAGGGCAATAGCGGCTAGCCGGGCGTAGACGAAGGTCTCGATGGAAAGGGTGGTAGCAAAGAGCAGGGCTACCAAGCCCAGCAAAAGCAGCCGATCTAGCACCGAGAGCCAGGCATCCAGCCGAAAGCGCTGCATGGCCCGAAAGTTGGCCCGAAAAAATTCCATGAACTGCGCCCCCGCCTGCACCAGGCAAAGTAGCCAGAGTAGATGCAACTGCGCGCGCTCGTAGCCTAGGGCCGCCCCGGCGACGTACATCAGCAGCGGGTAGACCAGCAGCAGCAGCAGCTTTACGGAGATCAACTGCGGGAAAACTTCGCGTAGCTGCCCAGGCTCGCTGGCTAGAAACTTGGTGGCGTAGTAGTTGATGCCCAGATCGGCCAGGGTCAGAAACAAAAAGCCAAAGCTCAGCGCCGCCGCATACATACCCCAGGCTTGGTGCCCGACCACATCTTGTACCTCCATCTCTACCAAGACCCAGATGGGCTTGATCAGAAGGTTGAGCAGGACCACCAAGCCGATGTTGGAGAGAAATTTTTTGATGGCGAATGACGATTGATGCGAGGCGCGAGTATGCGCACGAGGAAGGGCAAAGGGCGGTAGCGGCAGGGCAACGCCCTAGCCATCAAGCTCAACCAGATACCCCGTGTGCCGCCGGACATTAAAAACCCGATGGTCATCGAAGATCAGGTATTGCCCTTTGATGCCTTGTAGGGTGCCCTCGATGCGGTCTACCTTGTCGAAGGTAACGCTTTTGACCTTGGGAGGATACGCCTGCACGGGATAGACCAACTCGGCGATATCATCTTCTTCGACCAGATATAGCTGCAAATCGGCGGGCAAGTATTCGGCGGCCCGGGCTTTCTCGGCAGCCAGGTCGACGTCAGTGGCGAGGTCGTTTTTGAGCATCTTCTGCCAGGAAGTCTTGTCGGTGTAGTGGTCTTTGAGGGCCACCTCGATTTGCCCGGCCAGTTGGCGGTAGGGTACCTCAGCCAAGACAATGGCCTGGGTGGCCCCCTGATCGATCCAGCGGGTGGGGACTTGGGTCTCGCGGGTCACGCCCACCTTCACCGCCGATGACAAGGCCAGGTACACCACGTGAGGCTGCACGTGGTGCTCTTGCTCCCACTCAGGATCGCGGCCTTTGCCCAGGTGCCCTTCGCACAGCTCAGGCCGTAAGATACAGGGCGAGTTGGCGGGATGGTTCATGAAGTGCGGGTAGCAAAACCCCTCCCCAAAAGATTTGTTGGTCTTGCGACCACAGATTTTGCAGTTGATGACCCCTTGGTAACGCAGGGAAAGGGGCCGCCCAATGAACTCGTTCATCTCGATGCAAGCTTCTCCCAACGCGAGCTGATATCGGATCGGGTCGCCCGCTTCAGTAGACATTTTGCGTAAATTGCCGGTGTAAGCCATGCCCGAAGGTAGCGGTTATGGGGGAAAAAGAAGAACTGATTTTGGAGCTTCGGGCGGAGAAAAAGGTCAGAAAAAAAGTAGCCGAAAGCTGACGTAGCAACTTCCGACCATGTGATGTAAGATAGTAGTTTTTTGTAGCCCGTGGAGAGCTATCAGGCAGGCTCGTGTTCCTGCGGCGAAGCAGGACGACTTTGGCGCTTGCGGCTAGCGTACTTTTCCTCATGACGACGCTGCATACGTGCATCTTGAATCACGAAGATCACCCCAGCCAGGATCAAGATGGCAATGGCTGCAAAAATGACGACTTGAATGGTAAAAAACTCCATAGCTTTAGGTATTTGGGTCTTACATAAAATTGTTACAAGAACTTTTGCGCAAAAATCCTAATTGTTTTCTCGCTTATTTACTCACTCGTGGTGATCTGTAAGAGTTCCTGATATCGCTCTTGATCGCGTAGCACCGCAATGGCCGCCAACAAATCTGGATCGTGGTCAAAACTAGCTTCGATCACGCCCTGCTGAAAGTAAAAGCGCTGGATGATCTCGTCGCGCAGACGACCAGAAATTTCGGCCTGAAAACGATAGAGATCCTGGTCTTTTTGCGCACTCAGTCTCTCGCGCAAGGCCTGCAACTGGGGGCGCAAGGCTGGCGCGTAATCGGCCTTGGTTAGCACCGAGTCCAGATGGGTCAGTTGCTGCTCGGTGGTAGTCTGAAAGTCAAAGCCTTTGCCTTCGACGTAGCTCACAAACGCGCGATAGAGGGCGTCATCCACCTCAAACGCCCGAGGGGGCGGCAGCGTATCGCGCTGACTGGCATAGTCGCTGGCGAAATCGAAAATCAAATTTTGCTGCTCCAGGGCGATGATCACCGGGGCAGGCTCATCCTTTGGCACCGAAATATCAGGATCGATGCCGCCGCCATCGTACACGATGCGGCCGTTGCGGGTTTCGAAAGCGCTGGTCAGGCTATCTGGAATGCGACCTACGCTGCCATCTAAATTGCGATTGGCGTAGTCGATGGCCTGAATGCAGCGCCCACTAGGGGTATAGTATTTGGCGATGGTGATCTTCATCTGGGTGTTGTAGCTCAGCGGACGCACGTTTTGCACCAGCCCTTTGCCAAAGCTACGTCGCCCTATGATGACGCCGCGATCGAGGTCCTGCATGGCCCCCGATACGATCTCTGAGGCCGATGCACTACGCCCGTTGACGATCACCGCCAAGGGAAGATCGGTATCCCAGGCCGGCCTTCGGGTATAAAACTTGTTTTGGGAGTCGGGGGTACGACCGCGCATCTCTACGATCTGCTCGCCTTGCTCGACGAAGAGGTTGCAGATGTTGACGGCTTGGTCCAGGCGTCCTCCGGGGTTGCCTCGCAAGTCGAGCACGAGTGCCGAGAACTCAGGGTGATCTTTGCGCAGGTTGGCCGTGGCGGCGGCCATCTCGGCTGCTGATTCGCCCGTGAAGCCCTTGAGCAAGATATAGCCAATGCTATCGTCGATCATCCCATAGTAGGGCACGTTTTCGCGGTCGCTCTGGCTGCCGCCACGCATCAGCTCCAAGGTCAAGGGCGCCCCCGATCGCTCGACCGTAAGGCTCAAAGCCGAGCCTTTTTCCCCCAACAACAAGCTGTTCACCTCGTCGAGGGTCAACTTCTCCTCCATGATAGAGATCTCGTCGATTTTGATCAGTTTATCTCCGATGCGCAGACCTGCCTCGTCGGCCGGTCCGCCGCCGTAGAGCTCCAGCACCACCATGCGATCCCGACGAACCCCTACCTCGGCACCGATACCGCTGTATTGTCCCGAGTTCATCAGCTTCGCATACTCGATCTGGCTTTCGCTGTAGTAATTGGTGTAAGGGTCTAGCGACGCGAGCATGGCATCGATACTGGTGCGCATCAGCTCGGTAGGGTTGGTCTCATCGACGTAGGTTTGATTGATTTCGACGTAGAGCTTGCCCAGGATCTCCATGTTTTGGGAGATTTCAAAAAAATCATCCGCCGTGCGGGTAATGGTACCCAACAAAAACGCAGCCAGGATGACCCAGAGCCAGCGCAGCAGGCGTGATCCGAAAAGGTGTTTCATAACCAAAAGGTACGCACATTTTGCGGAAGGGGCAAAGGCCAACTCATTCCCCAAAAAAGCGTAGCTTTGCTCAAAGTGTTTTGGCCATGTATTTGTACCCATGAGCCAAACATTTCCCTCAAGTAGATGCTGTGTCACCATGAAATGGCTCAAAAATCCCTGGATCCTCTTGCTGATTTTGCTCGCAGTGGCTTACTTTGGCTACCGCCATATCTATCAGCCCATTTTCTCCCCTAACGTGCAGACCGAAGAGGGAAAGCCCCAGGAGTTTTTCATTTACAAGGGATGGGACTATCAGCGCGTGGGGCAAACCCTCATGAAGCAAAAGCTCATCCGCGACGTGGAGGCTTTCCACTGGGTCGCGGAGCAGATGAACTATCCCCGCCACGTATATCCGGGGCGCTACTTGATCGAAGACGGCATGAGCACCCGCGAACTGGTGCAACTGTTGCGCTCGGGCAAGCAGACGCCCATGAACTTTACCTTCGTGAAGTTTCGGACCAAGGAGCAACTGGCCAAGTATGCCGGTAAGCAGCTCGAAATGTCCAGCCGCGACCTGCTGCTGCTGCTCAATGATCCCGAGTACCTCAAGCGTTTCAATGGCCTGCGCCCCGACATTGCGCTGACCATTTTCATTCCCAACACGTACGAGCTGTACTGGAACATCGAGCCCAAGGAATTCGTGCAGCGCATGTACGCCGAGTATAAGCGCTTCTGGAACGACAACCGCAACCGACAGCGCCAAGCCTTGCGCCTCTCTCGCCTCGAAGTGATGGCCCTGGCCTCTATCGTAGAAGAAGAAACCAACCAAAACGACGAAAAGCCCACGGTGGCGGGCGTTTACCTCAACCGGGTGCGCAAAAAGTGGCCCCTAGAAGCCGATCCGACCGTCAAGTATGCGGTGGGTGATTTTGCCCTGCGCCGCATCCTCAACAAGCACCTGCAAACTGACTCGCCCTACAACACCTATCTCTATCCCGGCATTCCACCGGGTCCGATCTGTACGCCCTCCATCAGCTCCATCGACGCAGTGCTCAACGCGCCCGACCACGACTACATGTTTTTCTGTGCCAAAGCCGATGGCTCAGGTTACCACCACTTCAGCGAGACCCTGGCCCAGCACAATGCCTACGCCCGCGAGTATCACCGTATGCTCGAGCAGCGAGGCGTAAAGTAAGTTTTACTTTTTGCCCCACCCCCCTCCCATGCCCGAGCTCTCGGACCAAGACCAGCAAACCCTGCGAGACTTTCGTCGCCGCCTCATCTACCTTGCGGCGATCTCCTCAGCGATCGATTTGATCATTTTTGGGGTAGGGATTCCCTTCTTGAGTACCACCCTAGGCACCTCGCTGATTGTCGATGAGTTGGTAGAATTATTCATCTCCTCGCTCATCGCCAAAAATAAGATGAAGCTGAAAAACCGCTATAAAATCGCGGGCTTCATTCCCATTCCGGGGGTTACGGCCCTCACCCTACAGTGCCTGGTAGAGTACCGCCAAGCCCTCCGGCAGCCACAAGCGATCTTGGCCCGGTTTCGGGATCGATAGTCATTCGTTTCGCGGTTCAACTTTCAAGGTTGAAAGGCGGGCTTTGTCATCGAGGCCCAAGACGACAACGACAATCCTCGCTACCACCTGTGCTACGGCGAGGACCACGCGGGCATGACGCTCTGGTCCAAGGTCTACACCGACCCCGCCAACCCGCAGCGGGACTTCCTGGCCGTGATGACCTGCGACTCGGCCCACGAAGCCTGCCCTGTGGTCCTGGGCGCGGCCGAGCGCCTGGCCATCCTGTACCAAGACCCCAAAGCCGCCGACGGCACCCCCGAGGAAGCCGCTACTTACGCCGCGCGCTGTCGGCAGATCGCGGCGGAGATGAGTTGGGTGATGGGGATGGTGCGGGCGGAGTTGAAAGACGCTTAAACCCAGATGAACCAGGGGAAGTATCCTGCTGTACCAAGCCTTTCTTCGTAACCTGCAACCTGCCTACACAAGCGCATATCAATGGCTGGAGACATTCTACTGGACATGAGCTTTTGGCGCGCTCGTTTTTGGACAAGATTAACAAGATGGCTTTCAGGTGCTTATGATCCTGTGAATCTTGAAATTCTGTCTGAGTGGATGATGTCCAGTAGTCTGGGCTGGGGAAACTTACGGTTCATTTTCGAGGTAATTTTTGAGTTCCCTATTCATTTTTTCAAACCCAGCCGGTGCGCCCTTCATCATGGGCAGGTTTTTCATGAGCAGGGACAGCACGCCCCGATACTCTTCCCGGTTGGTCACCAGGGTGCTGCGCTCATCGATCTTTTCGAGTTCGAAGAAGTGTTCCCCATCAAAGATGCGCGGCAAACCGGTGCGCGCCAGCCAGGCAAAGCGTTGGTTCTCTTCCCAATGGCTGATAGTGGGTTTGAATTCGTAAGGCTCAGCCCCGGCAACAGATAGTTTGAGGTGCAGCTGCCCGTTGGGTTTCACCTCGCCGCCCAGGTATTCGAGCTGACTGTTCCATTCGGAATAGGAGGCAAAGTCAATGAGGGTAGCCCAGACTTTTTCTACCGGGGCATTGACCTCCACTTTTTCATTGATCTCAAAGCGGGTAAAGCTCAGGGCCAGGATGATGACCGCTAGCCCGATGGCGATGTACACAATCATTTTCTTCATGTTAGGATATTCAATTGCTGGGGGATGGCTTCCAGGAGACGTGCTCTGCGGCGGTAAGGGCCTGCACCTGCATCAGCGGCACGGTCACCGAGCTCGCGATTTTTGGCTATTCTTGCTGCGAAGTCCATCCCCATTTTTGAAAGTAATTTTAGCCGCTCGGGCGGCCACTGAGTGAGCCAATATGTGGGGGGCTGACCGAAGTGCCTGATACCCTTATACCTTATTTCCCTTATACCCCTGACCTTTCATATAGGTGAGTAATTTTAGCCGCTCGGGCGGCCACTGAGTGAGCCAATATG
>CAYVAP010000202.1:0-7709 GCA_964449365.1 uncultured Bacteroidia bacterium | reverse complement strand
ACTCAGACAGAATTTCAAGATTCACAGGATCATAAGCACCTGAAAGCTATCTTGTTAATCTTGTCCATCTTGTCCAAAAACGAGCGCGCCAAAAGCTCATGTCCAGTAGAATGATTGTAGAGTTGTAAGACACTATCACTTATTGATAACAAGGCCATTCAATCAATCAACCACTCTACCATTCAACCACTTTGAAGTATACGTTGACCTAGCGTACGCGCATATCGTCTTTCAGGTCAGCCGGCTACCCCTGCTGGACAAAGCGCCAAAAACTAAATCCGGCCATGAGCAGGCCCAGGGCCAATACTGTGATACCAATAAATTTCTGCATGATGCTTGGAGGTTAATTGGCGGTGGAATGGAAAAAAACATAGCTGTCTGCCTCGCGGACAGATAGCCATGTTTTATGTACGATGGGATTCATCAACGCAGGCAAGCCACTGTTCAGCGGCGGGGCCTGCCAACATCCTATTTAGCTTCGCTCAGAAACTGCTCGTAGTAGAGCAGGTAGTCTTCCATGCGCTTTTGCGAATAGGCCACCCGAAAGTTGGTGTGGGAGATAAAGAAGGCTTTGCCCCCATTACTGATGATCTTGTCGCGGGCCGCCGGGTAGTTCAGCAGGCCCTTGAGGTAGCTGGTGGCGGCCTCTTGGTTTTCGAAGCTGGAAATGTAGGGCAGCAGGTGAGTGTTTTGGTAGAGAAAGACATTGACCCGCAGGGTTTTGTCGCCGTGAAACTGCCGATTGAAGTCGGAAATGCTGCTTTCCAGCTCGGTCTTGGGCACGAGCCCTTTTTCGATGTAGACCAGGGCGTACATCTTTTCGTTGGGCTTGGGACTATTGGAAAAGCCCTTGAAGCGCGGATCGTCTTTGCTGAGGGGGGCCCCTTCTTTTTCGCCCGTCGCCTCCGATACGGTCGGGCCATCTTTGGGCAGGCCATTGGTCATGTAGTTGAGTACCTGCTCGGCCCGAGGCGTTACCGGAGAATCGCCGTAGTGGTTGACCACCTGGGTGAGAATGACTCGCAGCGAATCCTGGTTGCCCAGGTAGCCAAATGACATGCCTCGGATGAAGAGCAGGCGAGCCATGTCGATCTCGGGATTGTCGCGAAAGCGCTCTTGCGAGAGCAAGAAGGAGCTAAAGCCTACACAGGTTTCGTAATCCTCATTGGCGTAGGATTCGAAGAGGCCATTGTAGACAAAGCGGAAATCCTGTTCGTCTTTTTTCAGATCGTTGGGGTCCTTGCCCTGAATGAGATAAGCGTAGACCGTGTTGGGATGCTCTTGGAGAATGTAGTCGCGATGCTCGCGGAAACGGGGATCTTTGCGTGCGAAGAAAATTTGGTACAAAGCGTAGCGGGCTTGCAGGGCAAATTCGGTATCCTGATAGCGGTCTAGCAAGTCCAGAAAGGTCTTGACCGCCGAGTCGGGCTCTTCGAGTTTTTGGGAGTATAGCTGACCGAGCTTGTAGATGGCCTCTTCAATGTTGGCGTTGGCCGCAGCGATGTCCTCCTCGGTCTGGGGGATATTTTGGTAATACTTATAATTTTCGCCATACTGCTCGAGCATGGCACTATCGACGGGCGCTTGTTCGGCGGCTTTTTCCTGCTGAGCGATTTGCTGCTCGCGTTTACCAAGCTGCACCTGCTTGTTTTTTCGGCGCCAGTTGTCTTCGTTGACGCGTTTGCCCCATTTCTGCTCAAACCGAATGCGCCCCTGTGATACCGCCTGCGGATTGTCGAAGTACCACTGAGCGCCCCCCTGATTGCCTGCGCCCCCGGCCCCGGCCCCATTGTTGAGCAAAGGATTGTACATGGGGTCATTTTGCTGCTGCTGCAACAACTGCTGGGCCTCCTGCTGCTTGCGGCGCTTTTCCTCGCGTGCCAACTGAGCCACGAGGGTATCTAGCTCAGCCTCAGGGAGGGTCGCCAGATAAAGCATGCTGTCTTGAAAACTGATCGTGCGCTTGTAGGTGATGTATTCCTTGAGAGTGGCGGCCAGGTTGGTGATTTCTTTGTACTCGGGGGCCTGCGGGGTAATGGCCGACGCGGCGCTGTCGTAATAGGCTTGAGCCTTGTCGTAGTTTTGGTAGTCGTTGAAATAAATCTTGCCGATCTTGTAATACGACAGGGCTTTTTGTCGCTGATTGGCGCGATTGGTCTGGATCGAGCGGTTGAGGTAGTCGATGGCACCGGGCAGGTTTTCCTTTTTGAGCTCCAACAGGGCAAACTCGTAGTAAATCTGATCGAGGTAATCGACGTTTTTACCGTCTTTGAGCAGCTTGGTGAGGTATTTGTACACTTTCTGATCATCGTCTTGGCCAGCCTGAAACTGCACGTATAGGCGGGCAGTCTTCATTTTGGCGCTGAAGATCAGGTCATAGGAGCTGTTGCTTTTGCGCACGATCTCAAATTGCTCCAAGGCTTTGGGGTAGGCTTCGATCTCGGCGAATAGCTGCCCCATGAGATAATGGGCACGTACTTTGCGTAGTTTTCCATCGACGTAGGGCAGATAGGCTTCCAGTAGCTTGACCGCCTTGTCGTAGTTTTGGTCCTCGATTTCGAGGCGGGTAAGGAAAAGGCCCAGTTCGCCGGTTGCCTCATCGTCCAGATAAGCCGTGTCGACACTGAGAATGTGCTTTTGCAGCACATCGCGCGCGATGCGCTTGTTATCTTTGCGGTAGTGAGTCTGAGCGGTCCAAAACCAGGCTTCGACGGCATTCTCAGAGCCGGGAAAAGAGTCGATCACCACCTGAAGGTTTTTGAGGGCTTTGCGATAGTTTTGCCGATAAAACCAGCTCTTGCCGTTGAGCAGACGACAATCGTCGACGTAGTTGCCGTTGGGATGCTTGAACATCACGGCGTCGTTCTTTTCGATGATCTTTTCGAAGTCGGGAATATAGCTCTGGGCTTCCTGCTCACTGGGATAGTAGACCACCTCCATGAAGCCCTGCTCAGGAAAGCGATAGCCCGCTTCCATGCGCCCTACCGTCTCATGAAACAACAGATTGGCATTGTAATACCAGTTGAAATAAGAGGTCGTGCTGTGGTAGACTCGGTGCGTAAGAGTATCCTTTTCTTTGCTGCAGGAAATAAGCAGCGGCAAAAAGATTATTGGGAGAAAATGTGTAAGTTTGCGAATACAGGCTTGACGCTTCATATGGCTCAAGATCAGTTACTCCCCCGACACCCGGTCAGGCTGGATGGAACAAATGTACCGAAAAACCTCAGGCTAAGCTAAGAGAATGATGCTGCGAGCATGGTACTGGCGCGTAAGAAACAAGCTACTGAAGCGATATCGAGTCGAGCTGATCGATGATGAGACGCTTTCACAGTCGCGACAATACGCCGTTAAGCCTATAACGGTGGTCGTGATTGCTTCGTTGCTGCTAATCAGCGTAGTGGGAGGAACTGCGGCCCTGGTCATCTACACCCCGGCGCTACACCGCCTGATTCCTGACTACATCGATCCGGCGGAGTATCGGCAGGAGCGCCAAGAGATGGCCGAGCGCATTATGCGTACCGAGCAAGAAATCGACCGCTGGATGGCCTATTACGCCAGCTTCAAACAACTAGCTGGAGTAGGAGGAGACACCACCATACAGGGGCTGAGCAAGTTACAGCTCGACTCGATCCGGCAACGCTTCGAAGACGTGCCACCCGGTAGCCTGCCCACAGCCGTAGAGCAACCCGCTTACAGCCAGAGCAGCACCCCCGCAGAGGTGGTATCCGTCGCCGAAGCCGATCAGCCAGTAGAACCATCCCGCACCCGCGCCATTCCTGCGGTGAAAGCATCGCATCGCTCGGTGCTCGATCATCTCTTTCCTCCCCTCGAAGGCACCTTAAATAATGGCTTTGACCGGGCCAGGCGACATTATGGCGTGGATATTGTAGCCGATGAAGATGCCATGATCCGGGCCGCTACCGACGGAACCGTCATCATCTCAGAGTACTCCGAAGACAACGGCTGGGTGATCGGCGTTGCTGGCCCTGACAATGTGACTACCTTCTACAAGCACAACAGCCGACTGCTGAAGAGTGCAGGTACTTACGTCAGAGCAGGCGAACCCGTGGCAGTGATCGGCAATACTGGCGAAAATTCGAGTGGGATGCACCTGCACTTCGAACTGTGGCAGCACGGCAAACCGCTCGATCCACAAGATCACATCAACTTCAATTAATCCATCGGGTGGCCCGTCCTGCCTCGGCCCAAGAGCTGACCTCGACCGTCCACCTCCCCCCAAAAAAACAGGCAAAAGCATGTTTGGATCGAAGACCGACAACAACCGTCCCAAAGTGACCTCTAGCTCTATCCCGAAAAGCGGCGGCGATCGCCGCAACATCATCTCCGAAGGTACCGTCGTGGTGGGTAACATCAACGCCGAGGGCGACCTACGAGTAGAAGGCAAAGTGATTGGCACCCTGGTGTGTAACTCCAAACTCGTGGTGAGCGAGACCGGCTACATCGAGGGCAACGTCGACGCGCGCATGGCCACCATCGAGGGTGAAATCAAAGGTAACGTGGTTACCCGCGAGCTCCTGACCATCGACAAGACTGGTAAGATTTTTGGCGACATCTTTACCCAAAAGCTGGTAGTACAGATGGGTGCGATCTTCACTGGCTCGTCCAAAATGGCCGAAGCAGCCAAGGATATGCTCACCAAGACCCCTGAGCGGGCCAAAGACCTGCTCTCCAACTCCAGCAAGAGCCTGCCCTCCGGCGAGCAAAAAAACGGACAGGCCAAGCAACCCGAAAAGGTGAACAAAAATTGAGCCGCGTAGCCGCTACGCCTCTCCCTCAGCAATTGCAGGTCTCGCTAGACCTACTCGAGCGCCAGAACCTTCATCGCAGCCAGCTCGACTGATGCGACAGGAAGTTCTGGCGTATTTTATTGCCGCAATAAAAAAACGTACAGTGATTTTTCGCTGAGAAAATGACCTGAGTCTTTGATCGGTAAGTTCTTTTTGAATTAGTTTTGGCTCATCAAGAGATCAGCGCCGTCCCATGAGTAAAGACGAGCAGAAAAACCGAGCGAAAAGAGCTCTCAGTGAGTACATTCGATACGCAGGGCTAGGGTTTGAAATCTTGGCCTGCATTCTGTTATTTGCAGGCGCAGGGTACGGCCTCGACCAGTGGTTGGCCACCGAAAAACCTTGGTTTTTGCTGGGCCTTTCCTTAGTTGGCTGTGGGGTCGCGATTTACCTGATGATTCGAGAGCTAGGCAAATAGCCGTGAGGCTGGTGAAGAAGGTTCGAAGGCTTTAGTTTAACGTTCAGAGTTGAAGGCTCAAAGTTGAATCTACTGATGATCAGACAATCAAAGCCATTTTGATTGATGGATTGGTCAAAAGCTTCGTTCCAAAACCGCTATCCTGCGTCCACCTCGGACGTTCCCTTTCTCTGATGTTTTGCCACTGCTTGTCGCCTCAGGCGGCAAGACCATTGCTCCTCTGTAGACCGAAAAGGATATGAAAATACCGCAGTTTCTCACTATCGTCCCCTTTATTGCCTTGGGCCTGATGAGCTTGGGTTACCTCACCATCGCGGGTCTAGGCTGGCCTTACGACACCAAAGCCGTGCTGGTCGCCGTGCTGGTGGCCTTGCTACCCACTTTGGCGGCTTACACCCTCACTTATCAGGGCCTGGACAAGGACACCACCCACTTCATCGGGTACCTGGCCGCAGGAATGCTGGGCAAAATGCTCATCGGTATCCTCTCCATCCTGTTGGTAGCGGTTCAGTTCGAGGAGGTTCGCAACGAATATGTAGTTACCTACATACTTGCATACTTCGTATTCACTTCGTTTGAAGTTTACGGGCTTATCCGTAAATTGCGCCCGAAATTTTGATATTCGACAACTTTCATATATACATTACCTCGTTATGCGTCTCCGCATTTGGCTGTTAGTCTGCGCATTGTCGCTCTGCCTCTACCCTAGCTATGCTCAAGAGTATGGGGATAAACCTTCCGGTGAAGAGTCTCATCAGAGCGACGGCGAGCACACCGAAGAAGACCACCCCCAAGGTGGGCACGGCGAAGAGTACAAGCCCTCCGAGCAGATCTTGCACCACATCCTCGATACGCATAATTGGGAGATCGTTGGGCCTATTACCATCAAGCTGCCCTGGTTTTTTTATAGCAGCCGTGATGGGATGGTATTCGCTGCCGACGAAGAGGCCCTACTCGAGCGAGGGTATCTCGCCTACCACGATCATTTGTACCCTCTACAGTCTGGTGCCGAAAGCGAAGTTCGCATGGGCGAGCACGGCCACGTGGAATTTAGCGGGGGCATGAGCTTTGAGGAATTCAAAAAGGCCAGTGTTGCCGAAAGCATCAGTGTGCTAGACCTTTCCCTCACCAAGACCAGCTTGCAGATGATCATGGTCATGACCTTGCTACTGGTCATTTTCATCGCGGTGGCCAATGCCTACAAAAAGCGTGGCTTAGCTGCCCCCAAGGGGATGCAGTCTTTCATGGAGCCCATCATCATTTTCATCCGCGACGAGGTGGCGCGCCCCCATCTGCGCGGCAAGGCCACGGTCTTTATGCCTTACCTGCTCACGCTATTTTTTTTCATCTGGTTTGCCAATCTCTTCGGGCTGATGCCTTTCAATAGCAACATTGCTGGCAACATCTCGGTAACCGCTTCTCTAGCGGTGCTGACCTTTATCCTGACCCAGGTCAATGGCTCCAAAGATCACTGGAAACACATCTTCAATACCCCTGGCGTACCTTGGTGGTTGAAGTTTGGGATTCCTCTGATGCCTGTGGTAGAATTCATTTCGCTTTTCACCAAGCCTTTTGCCCTGGCAGTACGTCTCTTTGCCAACATCACTGCCGGGCATTTTATGGTGCTAGGGCTGGTATCGCTGATCTTCATCATGGGCGACGCCGGGGCCAATCCCGCCGGTGGCTGGGGCATCATGCCGCTGTCGGTACTCTTCTCGGTGGTCATTTTCCTGCTGGAAATGATCGTGGCCATCATTCAGCCCTACATCTTCACCCTACTCACGGCGGTCTTCATCGGCATGGCCATGGAGACCCACGACGATCATCACTGAGTAGTGAGCAGTGATCTATGATCAATGGTCAATGCACAGTGAAAAGTTGAAAGTGAAAACCCAAAATTAGGACCGCTTTCAACCTTCAACTTGGAACTTACTTTTCTTTTCATATATAAACTTTGTTTCTCATGGAGAATATTGGTGTACTGGGCGCTGGTATCGGCGCAGGATTGGCGGCCATCGGTGCCGGTATGGGCATCGGTCGTTTGGCGGCTTCTTCCGTTGAGTCGATCGCCCGTCAGCCTGAGGCTTCCGGCGACATTCGCGGTGCGATGATCCTGACCGCCGCCTTCATCGAGGGGGTTGCCCTCTTCGGTGAGGTGATCTGTCTGCTGGCCGTACTCGGCTAGTCTCGCCCAACCTGACTGAGAATATCCGCCGAGGGAATGCCTCGGCGGCATTCTCAATCCTCCTGACAAACGAAGCTGCATCAGCCCCCTGCGGCGCTCTCCCATCACCAATTGCCCATCCCGAATCCCGAATTCCTATCACAATGCTTCTCCAATCCATCATAGCCCCCGAACCCGGTCTATTTATTTGGACCACCGTCATCTTCCTAGTCTTCTTCTTCTTGCTGCGCGCCTTTGCCGGGAGGCCCATCATGGAGATGATCAACGCCCGCGAAGAGCGCATCGAGAATTCGCTCAA
>CAYVAP010000201.1:7400-7740 GCA_964449365.1 uncultured Bacteroidia bacterium | reverse complement strand
CGTAGCGGTCGAGATCGGGCTTGAGCGATTCGGCGAAGCTGATGAGCGCGGCCTTCGTTGGCCCGTAGGCCAGCGACTGCGGCAGCCCGACATATCCCGCGACCGAGGCGATAATGGCGATATGCCCGCGCCGGCGCTGCATCATCGGGCCGATCAACGCGCCGACGACATTGATCGTGCCGCCGTAATTGACCTCCATGCTCTTGCGGATCTTGGCGGTGTCGAACTCATCCACGCCCATCTGCGACCAGACGCCTGCATTCAGGATGGCAAGGCCGATAGGACCCAGCTCCGCCTCGATGCGCGCTTGGGCGTCCATCCCGCTTCCCCTGTCGCTTGC